>JAGALE010000066.1 GCA_017625335.1 Lachnospiraceae bacterium | reverse complement strand
CTATACATTCAAAATCATAATTTCCATTCTCATCTCTTGGAGTAAACTCTCTATCCACAAAATAATTATCTAAAGCAAGAGGATATGGTCTTAAACCCTGAGCTCTAAGCTGTACAGAAAGTCTATGAGAAAATGTAGTCTTACCGGAGGAGCTTGGCCCTGCTATAAGAACAATCTTCTTTCCTCCCTCTAAAATCTTATCAGCTATCTGAGCTATCTGCTTTCCATGAGAGCTTCCTGAACTAACATAAGCTCATTAATATCTCCACTAGTAATAGCTTCATTTAAATCTCCTACATTTTCCACTTCAAGAGTCTTGCCCCAGGCATCTGAGGTCTTAAGTACCTCAAACAGCTTTCTCTGTGGTGCAAACTCTGGAAGAACATCAGGATTTTCTTTTCTAGGAGCTAGTAATACAAAGCCTTCATCATATGGAATCAAATCATAACAGCTTATGTAAGCTGTTGATGGAACCATATATCCATAGAAATAATCCTCGTAACCCTCTAAGCTATAAATATTCGCTTTAGATACTCTTCTAAACTTAAACAGCTTTTCCTTGTCAGCCATACCCTGATTTTTAAATCGTGAAATAGCCTCATCAGTACCTACGCTTTCCTTTATTATATCCATATCTGCAGCAACTATTTCATCCATTCTTGATTTAACTTTTGCAATAAGTTCATCACTTAAGGTCACTTCATCAGATATAAGCTTACAATAATAGCCCTTACCCATAGAATACATTACGTTAATTCTATGATTTGTCTTACTACCTAAAACATCTGCAAATGCTTTAACCATAATCAACGTAAGACTACGCTTATATGTATCCATACCAACAACTGTACTTTTTGACAAAAGCTCTAAGGTTGTATCCTTCTCCATTATTGCTGCAAGCTCACTAAGCTTGCCATTTCTTGTAGCAAGAACATATTTAAGCTTATCTTCTGCAAAGTAGGTCTCTATAAATTCTCCCACAGTAGTGAATTTATCAACCTCGTAATTTTTACCACCACATAATACATTAATCTTATCCATAAGCAGCCCTCCTTAACCATTATTTGCGCGCATTTTGTTTAGTCATATGGTAATAGTCCACATTTTTCTAACCAAACCAAATAACTCTTAATATGGAAGAAAAGCATATAATTCTATTATATGCTCCTCCTAATAAAATTCCTGTAAAACCCTGTCGATATCTTCTATTGCACTCTTAAGCTGAGTAATCCTATCCTGAGCCTTTTCGGTCCCCATTACCGAAAGCTTTTCAATAAGCTCATTATTTTTAGCCCTAGATAATTCCAAATATTCTTTTAGTACAGGATGCTTCCCGTTTAACAAAACAGGTCCATAGCAATATTGGTCTTCACTATAATTTATCTGTCCACCTTCTAGCTTCTCAGCCCTGATAATAGTGTAATACTTACCATCATCTATTAGCATTTCTTCCTGTATTATATCATATCCCACCATAGTCAAATATTTTCTAACAACGTCTATATCTGACTGCGGCTGTAATACTAGTTTTATGCCATCATCAAGATGTTTATAACCTGCCTTTAATATATCAATCATAAGATATCCGCCCATGCCTGCTATTACCGCAGTTTGAGCTTCACCTTCTTTAAGAGCATCAAAGCCATTAGACATACGGACATCAATCTTGTGGGTCAAATTGTGGGACGCAACATTTGCCCTTGCTATATCCACAGGACCTTTTTTTACATCCATAGCAATCACTGCTTCCACACCAGGCTTTTGTGCCAAGTAAATGGATACAAAGGCGTGGTCACAGCCTATGTCCACCACCTTCTTTTCCATAACCATATCCGCAACTGCCTGCATACGTTTTGATAGCTTAATATCCATACAAACTACCTCTTATTTTTCATCATCTAAGAAGTCTCTAAGCTTTCTGCTTCTGCTAGGATGTCTAAGCTTTCTTAATGCCTTAGCCTCTATCTGTCTAATTCTCTCTCTAGTAACCTTAAACTCCTTACCAACCTCTTCAAGAGTTCTAGCCTTACCATCATCTAATCCAAATCTAAGCTTTAATACTCTCTGCTCTCTATCTGTAAGTGTTCCAAGAACCTCATTAAGCTGTTCCTTAAGCATAGTAAATGCAGCCGCCTCATCTGGCACAGGTACATTCTCATCAGGAAGGAAATCACCAAGATGGCTATCCTCCTCCTCGCCGATAGGTGTCTCAAGAGAAACTGGTTCCTGAGAAATCTTCTGAATCTCTCTTACTCTTTCAACAGGAATATCCATCTTCTCAGCTATCTCCTCAGGTGTTGCCTCTCTTCCAAGCTCCTGAAGAAGCTGTCTCTGAACTCTTACAAGCTTATTGATAGTTTCTACCATATGAACAGGTATACGAATAGTTCTTGCCTGATCAGCAATAGCTCTTGTTATAGCCTGTCTAATCCACCATGTAGCATAGGTACTAAACTTATAACCCTT
>JAGALE010000065.1 GCA_017625335.1 Lachnospiraceae bacterium | reverse complement strand
TTTAATTAAAACAAATTTGATTTTATCTCCTGATACCTTTTTGTCATTCTTGGTATAGGCTATAACCTTATCAATTTCCATATCAACAGGCAATTTAGGAACATTATAACTATTAATAGCATTAAATATAATATCCTTATCCTCCATAGAAATAAGTCCCTTATTATACGAAATAAGTGTAGCCAAAAGCATACCAATTAATACACATTCACCGTGTAAAAGCTGAAAGTTCATAAATTTTTCTATGGCATGTCCCAATGTATGACCAAAATTAAGTAGTGCTCTCTCACCTTTTTCTGTAGGATCATTCTCAACTACGCATTTTTTAACGATATTGCTTCTTCTAATCATCTCATACATAGCTTCAAAATCTCTATTAAGAATGCTGTCCTTATTAGCAACAAGCCAATCAAAATAAGCTCTATCCTTTATTATACCATGTTTGATGATCTCGCCCATACCAGAATAAAACTGTCTCATACTTAAGGTATCTAAAACCTTTAAATTCATATATACAAGCTTTGGCATATGAAATGCTCCAACCATATTCTTATATGAATCAAAATCAACGCCAGTCTTACCTCCAATACTTGAATCCACTTGAGATAATAAGCTTGTAGGAATCTGAATAAAATCAACACCTCTTAGATATGTCGCAGCAGCATACCCTGTTAAATCACCTACTACTCCACCTCCTAAAGCAATAAGTAAATCATTCCTATCAAATTTTTCTAATATTAGTTTCTCGTATAAGCCCCTAACTGTATCTAAATTTTTACTCTCTTCTCCTTCTTTAAAAGTATATGACACAGCTTTTTTGCAACATTTCTCTAATAAAAGCAATATAGCATCCAAATATAAGGATGCTACATTACTCTCTGATACTACACATATCTTCTTATCCTGATATCCCATATTAATAAGATATTCAGAAAGTCCATAAAAGCTATCAGAATATTCAATGTTGTATATAGGCTTATAATCAAGATGTACTGTTAAATTCTCAAGCTTTGCCATCTTAATCATCTCCTAATTCTTTATGTTAAAATTATTGATTATACAAAACATCAATTATGTAAATTAGATAAATTCAAAACCGAATTCATCTGCATCATCACTAGATGAATCATCCTCACCTAAAAGCGCACGTCCATTAATTTTTTCCTCAACATCTGCTATTATCTCTGCTACGTCATCATCAAGCTTTGAACTTGAAGTGAAATCATCACTAGCATAATCATTAGTTGTTGAAAATCTATTATCTGTCTTAACTTCCTCTGAAGAAGAATATTTTGGTTCTTCTTTTACAGGCTCTGATTTAGGTTCTTCAACTTTAACACTTTCTCTCTTAGTTGATTCAGTAGTAGTCTTCTCAAATGGTACTGACGCATTAGGATTAGTGTAATTACTACTTGAAGCTGATGAACCATTACTCTGCTGAACAGGACTTCTTCTTGCACGATTCTTATTACCTGTATTTACAGTAAATGAAGACTTTTTCTCACCATTATCCTCAGCCTTTTCATTAGTTCTATCCTTTTTAGGATTTAAGCTATCATAAGGATTATATCTTCCATTACCCTTATTAGTAGGATTAAATGGATCAACAAAATTCTCGTTAGCACCAAGATTAGAAGTATAGACAGCACTTGTACTATTAAGCTCTTCTCTTGATGAATAACCATTGCTATTATTCATACCACCAAGTGTTGACTCATCTCTCATCTGTGGATCACCACTATATGAAAAGCTATTAGACGAACCTGCTGAAGGAGCAGCATATCCACCACCTGCTGCAACTAATACACCTAGTGCTTTCTCATCAATATAAGCATCTGCGTCAAAATCCTCTTCCTTCATAAATTCAAACTGACGCTTCATAAGATTGCAGAAATTTGTCTTATAAGCTGCATATTGTGTTTCTAACACAGCTATCTCAGCCTTTATCTGCTCTAATCTCTCCTCAGCCTCTTTAAGAATAGACTGAGCCTTTGCCTTAGCTTCTGATTTAATAGTCTTTGCTTCCTTAGTCGCACTAGACTTAGTATCTTCTGCATCCTTTTCTGCAAGCATAAGAGACTTTTCAAGAGCAGCCTCCTTAGACTTGTAGTTCTGTAAACCATCTGTAAGTGTGATTACTCTGTCCTTTAAGTCAGCATTTGAACGGTAAAGCTCCTCATAGGACTTACATACTTCTTCAAAAAAGGTATTAACATCCTTCTTATCGTAACCCAAACCTACATGAAATCTTTTTTGCTGAATATCTACTGGTGTAAGCATATTCTCTATCCCCCTTGTAAAACTAGTATCTGTATAAATTAGGTGCGCCTGAATTATCATTCAATAACTGACGTAAATCACCTGAAACTTCAATAGAGCTTGGTGCGGCAATAAAAATATTATCGGAAATTGCCTGCAAAGTTCCATCAAGTGCATAAGTTGAACCCGCTACAAAATCAATTATCCTTTGAGCAGTCATTGTATCCAAGCCAGACATATTAAGCACAATTGTCTTACCAGCCTTAAGGAAATCTGTTACTGTCTGTGATTCGCTTGAATCATGTGGAATCATAACATAAACTTCATTCATACTTTGAACCTTAGGTCTTGGATTTGAAAACTCTACAACGCGATTTTGTTGCTGTGAAACAGCTGTTGGTCGTTGCTGTCTTCCACTATAACTACTCTGCTGTTGCTGATTATAAGTCTGCTGACCCTGGTTGTAACCACCTTGATATGCAGCTTGTGGTTTTTTATTCGAAGGCTTTTTATTCCTTGAAGGTCTTACAGGAGTATAATCATCTTCGTCATCATCATCGTCCTCGTCTTCATCGAATAAATCGTCATCAAATTCATCTTCATCTAATTCCTTCATCTTGAAAAAATCCAAGAAACTTTTTTTACCCGCTTCCTTAGCCATAGATAAAAATCTCCTTAATTATATATTATAGTTTCGCTCTCCAAAAATGCCTGTTCCTACTCTTACCATAGTAGCACCCTCTTCAATAGCGACCTCATAATCATTAGTCATACCCATAGACAAAATACTCATATCAACATTATCAATGTTTTTTGATTTTATGTCAAGTGATAATTGCTTTAATTGACCAAAATATGCTCTATTTTCTTCTGGATTT
>JAGALE010000001.1 GCA_017625335.1 Lachnospiraceae bacterium | reverse complement strand
GTGAAAAATGTAATATAATGTATACATCGTAAAAATTCATTAAGAACGGGAGAAGAAATATGATTATTAGTGAACGTATCTATAAGATTATGGAAGACAAGAAGATTTCACAGATTGAGTTTTCTAGAAAAACCGGAATCTCACAGAGTACAATAAGTGATTGGAGAAGAAAGGGAACAAACCCATCAGCAGACAAGCTTTTGATTATCTGTGAAGCATTACAGGTTTCTGTTTATGATCTACTTCTTGACACTAAGAATAAGAAGCACAAGGAATATAAGGCAACAGAGACTATTGTCATCGATAAGGATTCAAAGGATTATAAGATTATTGAAGCTTATAACAAGCTTGAGCTTGATAATCAGAAGAGACTTGAAGGATATCTTGATGCTTTGTCAGGAAAGTAATAGATGCTTGTATGAAAAAAACAGTCAATTCACGATGAATTGGCTGTTTTTTTATCTAGGTACTGTAATTTGCCGGTTCATATATTTTAATGTAGCTTAATATAATTACATATATTACCGAGTTTTCTAGGCTTTCTTAGATTCATTAAATTAAGGATTATAATATATTATTTGTTTAGTTTCAATTAATTGAAATTCAGGAATATAATGATAAAACTTTTATTTGACGGAAAAATGATGTATAATCACTTAATGGTTGAAATAGGTGATAAAATTATAGGTACTACATTAATCTTGGGATAAATGGGGGATATTATGAGAAATGTTTTATGTAGAAAAAATAAATACATATTAAAATATTTGATTTCACTAGTATTAGTAATATCCATAATACTTTCTAGTTTTATGAATGTAATGGCATCAAGTAATGAAACGCCAGATAATCTACGAAATATAGTGATATTAAATGGTATGACAACTCCTGTAGAAACCTTCGGGGAAGCAGGAGAGACTGACGAGCTTAAGCATCTATTATTTTCAAAGCTTGTATATGATTATATGGATGGCTATGAAGGTAAAAAGGTTAAGGACTATGTAAATGATAATTCGGATCTTTATGATTCGGAGATATGGGAAGGTCAGGGTGTAACCTATCAAAATCTTTATAATATAACCATAGGTGAATGGGAAATATACAAGATTTATAATAATAACTCTAAAACCGGCTTTTATGCAGTTGCATTTAAGAAGGATAATAAGGTTGTTATTGCATTTCGAGGAAGTGAGATGTTTACTGAGGAGTTTGCTTTAGATGAAAGCAATGATTGGACGGGTACAGATTTTAAATTTGCTCTTTTTAATGAGCTAAGTGCACAGTTTGAGGATGCAGATTACTTCTATGAGACAGTTCTATTTAAGTTGGGAAGAGAAGGCTATAAAGAAAATAGAGTAGATATAACTCTTACAGGACATTCCCTAGGTGGTGCCTTATGCGCCTATGAGTCTTTAAAAAGCGGAAAGTATGGCTACTGCTTTGATGGTGCCTGTGGTCATATTATAGATTTGACATATTATTATGGTTACTTGGATATAGATAATTTTACAGGAACAGATGATTTAGATAATATTATGTTTTGTAATTATACAGACGAAACCGGCTATGCTGTGGCTGATTTGATTCAGCATACTAATGCTGATTACATGTATCAGATAGATAGAAAAACTAACCTTGATGGGTTAAATGAGTACACTTTGATTCCAAAGACAGCCGATGCCGGCTCTCATATTATTTGGTCAACTTTAATGGCTGATAATGGCGCGGTTTCATTTACAGAGGAGGTAAATACTAGCGCCAATGGGTTTACCTACCAGCCATACGGACCTATATATCTTGATATAACTAAGAATGTTATAGAGGCAGGAATGGAAAATGTGAATTTTGATACTCCATGGAACATCATAGATTATGATAATATAGATTATCAGGAATTGGCAGGCTCATTAACAGGAATAATAAAAAATGGTCGTGTTGTTTTGTCTTCATCCTACGGTGGAACAGTAACAGCTTATGATAATGTGGGTGTTAACAGTGCATTTGACCTTGATACTGTTATGTATGGTGGCAAGGGAGATGACCACCTGATTGGTTATGTGGCAGATGATGTTCTTATAACTGGTACAGGAAATGATATATTAGACGGTAATCTAGGGGATGATACCTATGTTATAGATAATAATCCTGGAAATGTAACCACAATTAAGGATATAGGTGGCACTAAGGCTACAATTATCCTTAGAAATACTAAGATAAAAAGTATAAAGGAATTATCTGTGGATAGTGATGGTAGAATTAGCTTGGGTTCTGCTCAGTATATTGATTTGGATTTGGCTGTTAAGGCAGATAGTGTTGAAATCTATACATATAATCAGGGTAAGCTAAAAGAAATTGGAACCTTAGATGAGCTTGGCAAGGATATGGTTAGTCGTATATATAAGGATGATGAACTGGCTAAATTTGCGGGAAATGGACTTAATGTAGTGTTCTTGGATGGCGTTGGAACCTATGAGATAAGCTCGCCTGATTCTTCGGATACCACAAAGGTTACAAACGATGTAAAGAGTACCACAGATATAGAGGATGCATGTGATTCAACAGTTGAGGTTACCTATTATGATTGGGGAATGGCTTACGCTGACACAAGCATAGTTAATCCAAGCCTTTTCGTAGTAGTTAAGGATGGGTATCAGGTACATGTGAAAACAGATGAAAAATGTGACCTCGCGGTGGGGGTTATAGACGAAAACAACACATTTAAGGGTTGTGACAGAAAATATAGTATGAAATACAAAAATTATGAAGTGAAATTCGACCTGGTATCTGCATACGGTAGTGAACAGGGTGAGGTTGACTGGGTGGATACTTTGGTTGAGGGTATTAATATATTAGATCAATGGTTTGGAAATTAGGAGGAAAAATAAATGCCTGACTTTATTGAGATTTTAAAGGTTATATTTCTTGGAATAGTGGAGGGTATAACTGAATGGTTACCTGTAAGTAGTACAGGACATATGTTGCTTGTAGATGAATTTATTAAGATGAATGTATCAGAGGAGTTTAAGGAGTTATTCTTTATCGTTATTCAGCTTGGAGCTATTCTTGCTGTTGTAATGATATTTTGGCAGAAGATGTGGCCTTTTGGGCTGACCGATGAGAAGAAGCCTATGGTGAAGAAGGATATTTTCTCCATGTGGTTTAAGGTGGTTGTGGCTTGTATTCCGGGAGCGGTAGTTACCATTCTTTTTGATGACTTTATTGAAGAACATCTGCATACTCCTACAGTAATTGCTATAGCTCTTATATTCTATGGTATAGCATTAATAGTAATTGAGAATTGGAATAAGACCAGAGAGGCTAAGGTAGCTACATTAGCGGATATTACTTATAAGACAGCATTTATCATAGGAATGTTTCAGGTGCTTTCTATTATCCCAGGTACATCACGTTCAGGAGCAACCATTATAGGTGCCCTTATTATCGGAGTATCAAGAGTGGCAGCAGCAGAGTTTACATTTTTCTTGGCAGTTCCTGTAATGCTTGGTATGAGCTTACTTAAGATTCTAAAGATTGGATTAGCATTTTCATCAGGTGAGCTTGTAATACTTGCAGTGGGAACAATTACAGCATTTGTTGTATCTGTAATTGTAATTAAGTTCCTTATGAGCTATATCAAGAAGAAGGATTTCAAGCTGTTTGGATGGTATAGAATTGTGCTTGGAGCGTTGGTGCTTTTATATTTTGCTGTGGCTTAAGCTAATAAAGATTAAATAATGAGTATCGAAATGGAGAAATGACAATGAACAGAATATTAATCGTGGAGGATGAGATTGCAATTGCCAAGATGATATCTATGAATCTTACAGTTGCAGGCTATGAGACAAATATGTTTCATGATGGCGCAGAGGCAGAAAGAGCTTTGGAGGGGGACTATAGCTACGATTTGGCACTGCTTGATGTGATGGTGCCGGGGAAGGATGGATTTGAACTGCTTGAGGTTATGAATAGGTATGATATACCTGTTATATTTCTTACAGCTAAGGACGATGTGTCATCTAAGATACAGGGACTTAAGGGTGGAGCAGAAGATTATATAGTTAAGCCCTTTGAGATGCTGGAACTTTTAGTTCGAATTGAGAAGGTGTTGGAACGTACAAATAAATTAAGCAATGTAATAAAGATTTTAAATATGGAAATAAACTTTGAGGAGCATTCTGTTAGAGTTGATGGTGAAGAGGTTGCACTTAAGCCTATGGAGTTTGAGTTACTTGCAGTTTTAGCTAAGAATAAGAATATCGCCATATCTAGAGAGAAGCTTCTCAGAATGGTATGGGGTGTGGATTACGTAGGTGAAACCAGAACTGTAGATGTACATATTGGTCAGCTTAGAAAGAAGCTTGGGCTTAGTGATAATATTAAGACTGTATCTAAGCTTGGTTACCGTTTGGAGGAGTAGGATTTGAAGCTAAAAACGAAGATTATGTGGATTAGCTCTATAGCAGTATTTGTTACACTTCTTGTAAGTGATGTAATAATATTTACACTGGTTAGAAAAAGCTACATAGATGAAGCTGTTGCAAGTGCAACCAGTGACCTGCAGCAGGTGGTAAATGAATTTAATGCCAGCATAAATAATCCACAGTACGAGATATCAAATACATATGTTTCCTATGTGTTAAAAAAGCTGGATGATAAATATAATATTGCTTTTGAGGTTTTAAGAGATGTAGACCACATAGCTTATCAAAAGGAGATATATAACTATACCATATTTACCATAGAAGAGCTGTCCAGTTTAAAATATGATAATTTTAGTCGTGATTTTTCTTATACATTTTATAATTACAAGGGTGAACATTATATAGTATTTAACAAGCTAAATAATATTGGTTCATATATAGAGGTTTACAGAGTTGCTGATATAACCTATGTGTGGGATAAGCTAAGAATTCTTATTATTGGTATGTTGATTATAATGGTTATAGTTATTCTTGTGGTTGAACTGATATTGTCAAGGGTTTTGAATAAGGTCTTAAAACCACTTAAAGATTTAAACCAGACAGCCAATAGTATTGCAAATGGAGATTACAATCACAGGGTAGAGATTAGCTCATCTGACGAGATTGGTGAGCTTGGAGAAAGCTTTAACATGATGGCTGAGGCTGTGGAGCAAAGGACTAATACCCTGCAAGAGTCAGAACATAAGAAGACGCTTTTTATGGGAGATTTGACCCATGAGCTAAAGACTCCTATGACTGCCATATCAGGTTATTCTCAGCTTTTGCTTACCACAAAGCTAAGTGATGAGGATAGGGAGGAGGCTTTGACCTACATATATCAGGAGTGTGGCAGATTAGAGCGATTGTCTAAGAAGATGATGAAGCTTCTTGAGCTTGATTATGAAGATGCGCTTGAGTTAAGGGAAATTCCTGTGTCGGAGCTGTTCGAAGCAGTGTCAAAATCCTGTAGTCAGCTTCTAAAGAATAAGAATATGACATTAGAGTGTGAGGAGAACGGAGAATGCTTTATGGTGGATCCTGACCTAATGACTGATGCACTTATTAACCTGGTTGATAATGGAATAAAAGCAAGTACTGAAGAAAGTAGGATAATACTTAAGGCATCTGAAAAACAGATAACTGTTCAGGACTTTGGAAAGGGAATACCTAAAAGTGAGCAGGATAAGATATTAGAGCCGTTTTATATGATAGATAAGTCAAGAAGCAGACAAAGTGGTGGAGCAGGTCTAGGACTTGCATTAACAGCCACTATTATCAAGAAGCATAATTGTAAGATTGTTATAGAAAGTGAAATTGGTAAGGGGACTTCTATGAATTTACAATTTGTTTAAAAAATGATGAATACTCGATGAATATGTCCATGATACTATGTAGCTATCATGGACATAGTTGTTTTGTGAAAAGGATTAGATAAGGAGAAATGATATGAAGAAGAAATATGGATTAATAATAGGAGCAGCCATGATTATTGCACTTACAGGATGTGCAGATAATCCTGATTCTGCCATTATAAAGAACAAGGATTTTGATAACCTGATAGAGGAGGCGGAGAATACAGAAAATACTGAAGAATCTGTGAATATGGAGCAAATGACACAGGATGTGGAAGAAAAATATGATACATATGTTACTACCATAAGTGATGATAATCTTCATATAAATGTAAACGTGGATGCAAGGGTTGAGATTCCGAGTACTGATAAGCTATCAATATACAGAGTAAAACAGGCTGATGTAAGTCAGGATATGCTTGATAAGGTGAGAACTACATTGGCTCCTGATGTGAAGTTTTATGATGGGGCTATATTAAATATTGAAACTAAGCAGGATTTAGAGCCACAGATTCAATACTGTAAGGATGAACTTGCGGCTATTGAAAATGGAACCAGTGATATACTTCCGGAGAATATAGAACTGGCAAAAGAAGAAACATTGAATGTACTCGCTGAACTGGAAGCAAAATATGAGAATGCACCTGATAGCGTAACCTTTGAGGGAAATGAGTCAGATAATATGATTAAAACTGTATCAGAACTCTATTCAACAAATCCTGATTCTGAATACTATATGTGGCAAAGCCAGCTTACCTCTGAGGGAGATGAGGTTTTTTATGGAATTAGTGATGGTAAAAATGAAGAATATATATCTTTGTATGTTCAAAATAATGAAGATTATGGAAATGTAATCAGATATACAAAGAATACTATAGGACATACCTTTGCCTCATCAGTATATGTTGGTGATACAGCCTCCCTTGAATTATATAAGGAAGATGAAAAAAGCCAGGTTGCACAAGATAATGGAATGATAGTTAATTGCACAGATAAAGAAACACTCAATGTGTCTATAGAAGATGCAAGAACACAGGCAGATAAACTTCTGGCAGAGCTTGGTATAAATGATTTTACTTGCAGTGATGAAGGAAAGTACAATGAAATTCCAGATTGTAGAAGTGTATCTGATTTATATTACAGACCGGTTTATAAGTTTACATATCTTAGAACTGTTGATAACACTATGGTTAGTAATGAGGCAGGTGCAAAGCATTTTGAGGAATGGAGCGGAGATGACTATGTCAAGAAGGATTGGCCTGGTGAAACTATAGTTGTTATGGTTAACGATACCGGAATAGTAGGCTTTTACTATAACTGTCCTATTGAAATAACAGAAACTGTGGTTGAAAAGTCTCAGCTTAAGACCTTTGATGATGTAAAGAGTACCTTTGAGGAGATGGTAATTATATCTCACGGTGTGGATGACCTTACAAAGGAAGAGGCAAGTTATATGAAGAATATTGATGTAGACAATGTAGTTCTAAGATATGCCAGAATAAGTGAGGCTGATAATTTTGATTCAGGTCTATTAGTTCCTGTGTGGGATTTTGAGGGAACCATAGACGATGGATATTCCTGGGTGAAGGAAGCTATGCCAGAGAGTGTACTTACTATTAATGCTATAGATGGAACTATAATTGATCATACCTTGGGATATTAATACCAAAATACTAAGTATCATAAAGATTGTATGTTTCAAACCAGAAGGGAGAAGATTTTATGAGAAAGAGATTTCTAATGATTGTCGGAACAGCATTGCTTATTGGGCTTTCTGCATGTGCAGACAATCCTGATTCTGCCATTATAAAGAACAAGGATTTTGATAATCTCATAGAAGAAGCGGAAAATACTGAGGAATCTGTCAATATGGAGGAGATGTCTCAGGATGTAGAGACACAGTATAACTCATATGTGACAAGCATAGTAGATGATAATTTAAAGGTAACAGTAGATGTGGACGCACAGGTTGATATACCTACTACAGACCAGCT
>JAGALE010000064.1 GCA_017625335.1 Lachnospiraceae bacterium | reverse complement strand
CTTTATACTTTATTATTAGTTTACATAAAACCATTTTTCATAAGGAAGTCTGCATCGATGTTGGACTTACCTGCTTGACCATGTCTGGCATTTCTGGTGTGACTTAAGCTAGTTTCACTTGCACCTGCCACAGTAGCTGGCGAACCACTGCTCAGTCCCAAAAGCTTCTCAACATACTTTCCTATTACATCATTTTCCAGATTAACTGTATCTCCTGGCTTTTTCATAAGCAGAGTTGTCTCCCCTGCAGTATGTGGTATGATTGACACCTTGAAGCAGGCCTCATCCACATATGCCACCGTAAGACTTATTCCATCTATGGCAATAGAGCCTTTCTCTATAATATACTTTAATATTGCTGATGGTGCATCTATGGTTACCCATACTGCATTATCTTCTCTTACAAAGCTTCTTATGGTTCCACAGCCATCGATATGTCCTGACACAATGTGTCCACCAAAGCGACCATTTGCAGCCATGGCCCTCTCCAAGTTAACCTTGCTTCCCGTACTAAGTTCTCCCAAGGATGACCTACGCATAGTCTCTGCCATTACATCTGCGGTAAATGTATTGCCACTTATTGTGGTAGCAGTTAAGCATACACCATTTACAGCTATGCTATCACCTATATTTGAATCCTTTGTGACCACAGAGCCCTGTATGGTAAGAGTTGCAGATTTTGCACCTTTTTTTACGCTCTTTATCTCACCGATTTCTTCAATAATTCCGGTAAACATATTTGTTTCCTTTCTATCATTATATTCATACATTGCATTATTTTTTTGTGCCTAATGCTAACAAAAGCATTGTGCTTTATTTATGCTTGTTCTAACTGTTCCATAAGCTTATCTATATCTAATAAATCTCTTTGATTTCTCAGAGACATCTTAAGACGAACTAATTTATCCAACTTGGTAAATATATATGCTTCATCTCCTGATTCCACAACAATAAGCTTATCATCATTGTTAGTACCTGCTATATGCCATAGCTCATCTTCCTTATAGCAACAGGTAGAGTATGGAGCTGTAGCCTTTTTGTCAACCACCACACTCAGCTGACTTAGAGTATCATCATCCCAGTTGTTATAGAACTCCTCTCTATCTACGATTATTTCAGGCAATCTATATCTATTCTTACTTAGATAAACAACCTTTATATCATCAAATATTTTATCTACCAATTCTAAGTCGAATAGCTTGGCAAGGCTGGGCGAATCTACTCCCTGTCCCTCTACAGGTGTCAGTGCATCCTTACCGCCAAATATCTTAGGAGCAATATACATATGCACCTCACTTACTATACCCTGCATAACTGCACTGTAATTAAGTGTTCCTCCGCCTTCAAGTAATATACTGTCGATGCTCATCTCTCCAAGAATTCCCATTAACTCTCTTAGATTTATATGTCCATCTACCATGCCTACAGGGATTATCTTCACTCCAAGCTGTTCCAGTTTTTCTATCTTATCTGATGAAGCTTCATACACCTCATCTCCCACTGCAACTATGGTTGGAACCTGTGTTGCTGTCTTTACAATATTTGAAGTCTCAGAAAGCTGTAGTCTGGTGTCACAT
>JAGALE010000005.1 GCA_017625335.1 Lachnospiraceae bacterium | reverse complement strand
TGGAGCCAAAACATCTGGTAAATTTGAAAAATGTAAAGTTACAGGACTACATAATTTATTTATGCAGTTATGTGGAATAAAAAGCGCAAATGAAATGAGTGTATTTCCTAACTTTGAAGGAATTATATCAGATACAAATTTAGTGTTCACCATAGAAAAGAGACTGTTTATTGCAAAGAGTAATAGACTTGTGGAACCTAAAGATATTGCACATGGTGTTGAACTATACTGCGTAGAGGATAACAAGGTATACTTTATTAAAACTAAGAAAATTAATGATAAAATAAATAAGAACTCATTATATAGTTACAATATATCAAATGGGGCTATTAGATTATGTAAAACGGTATTCAGTTATTAAGTTGGAGGTACATATATGGAAGTTAAAGATATAGCAGATATGTTAAAAAAGAACTTAAATAATGTACTTACTCCATCTGGATATAAACGTATATTAAATAAAAGAAATAATCTTACAAGATTTGATATTCTTAATAGAATATTGATAGATATACAATGCAAAGATGCCTTTGAATTGAAAACATATGATGAATGGGTTATAGATGGACGTATTGTTAGGGATAAGGCAAAACCAATTTATATACTTATACCTAAATACAAAACAGTTTATGTAGAAGCAGATACAGATAAAGAAATTGGTGATACAGACTTAAATAGTAATGAACTATTAAAAGCGATTGAGTATGGTATAATAAAAAGAGTTGATACCTTTGATAATATGTATGTAGAGAAGGTATATGATATAAGACAAACTAAATCACTAAACAATACAAAGTATGATGTGAATAAGCCTGTAGTAAATACTAGGGCAATTCTTGAATTACTTGAGGATATTGTTGGATGTACAATGGAATTATGTGATGATACATATTATTCAAAATCTGATAACATTTTATATATAAAGAAAACAGAGTATAGTGAATTGGTTAAATTATCATCTGATATAATAGCAGATTATTATATTAGAAATGAAATAAAAAATATAATAGATGAACATGTTGATTCAGATGATACGCTATCAGAATACGATATAGAACTTATAAAAAATAGTATAAAATATGGAATTAATACACTATTCGCATGTGATGATTATGTATCATTTGATATAATAAATCATACAAATACAACTAAAATAATGTACATATTAAATATTGTAGATTCAATAATGTTCAACATATCAGCAAGAATAAAGTTTACTAGGCTAAATAATTCAGTTGATATAGCCAGTAATATCAATTTATTAAAGAAAGCTGAAGCTATACTGGACATCATGGAAGCTAATAATATAAATAAAATTATGAAAGGTGCATAAAGTTAAATACTTATTGAATTAAAAACTAGTTATACAGTTCAGTATACAGCTTTAAATGATATATAATCATTTAAAAATTAATGCTATACATATTTTAATACATAAAACTAAATATAATTAGTTTTTTAATTTAGTTAATTTTTAACTTTATAAAAAATGGTGAATTACATGGATGGTAATGGTTTTGACACATTAGATTTCGGTTCTGATGATTTCGGTTCATCTGATTTCAGTGGTTTCGACTCATCATCTGGATTTGAGTCTGATGATTTTGATTCATCTAACTCATTTGATTTAGATAATGTAAGTGATAGTGATGATAATCAATTTGCTGGTAGCTTTGATACTGATAATAGTTTTCCTGATACTCCTGCTGATAACGGGACACTTGGAAAGAAAGCTATTATCATGATAGCTGTAGGTATTATAGGTATCATATTAGTAGTTATTATAGCATCTGCAATAACTAAAGCTACTAAAAATGTTGGAGAACAAAAAGCTCAAAGTCAGCAGTATCAGCAAGATAACACTATGGGAAGTGCAAACAATGGGGTACAGCAGTCAGCGAATAAAAATGTAGACAACATTATGCAAAATTCTTATAATCAACAGAATTATTCTAATCAACAAAGTCAGCAAACTGTAATAACAAATACTAAGGACGATAACTTTACATGGTCTGAAATAACATCTAGTGAAAATGTAGTCTTTAATGAATCCTATGTTGACATGACATTTACAGTTACAGACATTCAGCATAAGGCAAGAGCCGTAGATACTAATGGTAATCTAGTTGTAAAAACAAAACTTCTAGGTAGTATATCAGGTTTATCTGGCACATATGAAATAGATGTACCTTATAATAAAGGTGTTAAACTAGTTGTTGGTAACAGTTTTACAGTACACGTTCAATTAGGTTCATTCAATGATAAAACTGTTGTGGGCGAAATTTTATATTGAGTGGTACAAAAATTTTTTTGAAAAAGTTTTAAAAAAGTAGTTGACGAATTATAATTTTAGCGTTAGAATAGGTTTAGAAGTTGAGAGATAGTGATTTTGAAAATTAGATAGTTTTAAATAAAAATTTTAAAAACTTGAAAAATTTTTAAAATAACTGTTGACAAATTGATAATTAAGCTTTATAATTAAAGTATGATAAGGAAAGTTAATAAATGAGTACTTATTAATGTAAGATATGTAGTACGGAATGTACATCATATAAAGTAACTTCCCTTTTAAGGGGCAAAAAATAATTTAATTTTACGGAGGTAAAGTACAATGGATGCAGTATTCGCAAACGCTGAAGCACAGGCACCTGTAGAAGGAGCAGCTGTGGAAACAGAAAAGAAACAGAAAGTTCAGGCTATGAGAGCCGCACTTAAGGAAACAGTTCAGACAAACCCTGACTTCGCTCAGAAGTTAAGAAGATTATCCAACTCTATCAAGGTTGTTAATACTCTTGGTTATGGTAAGGGTGGAAACATCGTAGTAGACAAGAATGCATCTTCTTCTGATAAGAGAGCATTAAAGCCTACATCTGCAATCTGTGGTTACAAGATTCAGAACATCGGTGATGAAGCTATTAAGTACACTACAGAAGAATTTACACAGGATGAAACTGGTAAGTTCGTAGGTAACGTGATTGAAAAGACTCTTGCACCTGGTGCAACAGCTGACTTAACAAGACAGTACATGACAATGTTCTGTGCTCAGCCTGAAATCTCTTTCACACTTGCTAATGGTAAGATTGTAAGCTCTTCTAAGAAGAATCCTAAGTCTCTTAAGGAAGAATTAGCTGCTTACTACTTCTCATTCAACAAAGCTGAAGATGGTTCTACACCTCAGGTTAACGATGACGAAGTTAAGATTAGCGTAGACGATGAAAACGGTAAGGTTAAACCTGAATATGTTGCTACATTCGGTTATCTTAACAATCCTAAGGAAACTCGTGCAGCTAAGGCCAAAGGTTCTAAGTTCACGACTCAGGATTTGGCCGCTAACTACATTAACAAGTTACTTGAAGAACAGGGAATGTAATTCAGTAGCCTAGGCTAAAACGAATCGAAGATAAGAAGCCATCATTGCAGAAGCAATGGTGGCTTTTTTATTGCATAAAAATGAGATAAATACATTTATACTACTCATTAAGATTACATTATACTACACATATAAATACATTTAACTAATAATAATAAAATTGATTAAATTAATAATTGACTGGGAGGTATAACATGCAAGGTATTTCAGATGATATAACATTATACGAATTCTGTATTCATAATCAAGAATATAGTAAATTACTTAATTTATGGAGTGATAAAAATCTACCATTAACACCACAAAACATAAGTATTAGGTCAAAACATTCAGTATATTGGAATATAAGAGAACAGAACATAGAGATATCAGTTTACGGAATGATACACACTTTAAAAAATAATATGTATGGTAGACATATAGTAAAGAATTCATTATTAACAAATAACCCAACATTGTGTAAGGAGTGGGACTATG
>JAGALE010000063.1 GCA_017625335.1 Lachnospiraceae bacterium | reverse complement strand
TGCTATTGCATCTGATATGGGCTTTGAATGTATAGTTGAGGGTGTTGAAACCCTTGAACAGCTGAAGCTAATTAAGAGAAATAATTGCTTTATGGCACAGGGCTATTATTTTGACAGGCCTTTACCTGTCTGGGAATTTGAGGAGAAGTTGACATATGAGTAGTAAGACTAAGAAGCTAATATCATCTATAGCGGCTGTTATTATATTTGTAATAGCAGGTATATTTTATCTCATAGCTCCAAGTGAGGATAGCACGGATACAGGTGATGGGGCTAGTTATGAATCAGATAGTGATTATGGAAATCAAAGCATTGATAGTGGAAATGAAGAAGCAGCTGATGTATTGAATACTACGGTGGAATCAGTAGCGGGATCTACAGCTGCACCAGTGGTTGGATCAGACTCTGTGGGTGATGAGGCAGTAGCAGAAGATTTTGACGTAGATGAAGAAGCCGAGACTAATGAAGTTACATACGAATTTAGAAAGCAGCAGAATCTTGATGATCATTTTGAAAAGCATGGTTCGGAATTTGATTATGAAACTGCGGAGGAGTATCTTGCGGGAGCTAACAGAGTAATCAATGATCCAAAGAGTCTGTATAAGACAGAAGCGGAGGATGGAGACCATATCTACTATCTTGAGAGTACTAATGAATTTGTAGTGGTATCAACAGATGGATATATTAGAACTTATTTTAGACCTAGTGCAGGTATAGATTATTTTAATAGACAGTAATAAAAAGCCGGTAAAGACTATCTTTATCGGCTAAATTTAAGCAAAGATTTAAATTCTTTGTAAAATATTTTGAAAATAAACTAGATTTATTTTTTTAAAGTGCTATAATTCAACCTTGTGCGAATAAATTTTAACACAACGATAAATTTTATTAAGAAAAGAGGTCCTTAAAATGTTAGCACAGGTTTTGGCGGTAATGATTTTTATAGCTATGTTTGTTCTCATAGTAACAGAAATTTTTGAGAGACACATTATAACATTGGCTAGTGGATTGCTAACGCTTATTTTAGTTTTTGGTATAGGAATGCAGAGCTTAGAAGCTATCACTGCTACGCTGAATGTTAAGAGTATATTTACTTTGGAATTTTGGTATGCAGCAGGTGAACATTCGGAATCAAGTACGGGGATTAACTGGGCAACTATTATATTTATCGCAGGTATGATGGTAATGGTTGAAGGTATGGCAAGGGTTGGTTTCTTCAGATGGCTTTGTATGAGGATTGCTAAGTCGGTTAAGTACAAGGTCGTGCCTATATTTATGACATTTATGGTGTTATCCTTTGTGCTGGCTATGTTTATTGATAGCATTACTGTTATATTATTTTTAGCTGCGGTAACTATAGAGCTTTCTCAGCTACTAAAGTTTAATCCGGTATCTATGATATTAGCAGAGGTATTCTGTGCTAATTTAGGTGGTTCTGCAACTATGTGTGGCGATCCACCCAATATTATAATTGGAACATCCCTTGGTTATTCCTTTGCTGATTTTGTGTTAAATACGGGAATTATTGCGGCTATAGCTCTTGTTTTGGTGCTTACGTATTTTTATTTGGTTTGCAGAAAGGAATTGAAACTGGCGGAGGCGCAGGACATAGATTTGTCTTCTCTTCCAACACCGGAATCTGCAATTAAGTCTAAGGTAGGCTTTGCAATTAATACAGTGATTTTCTTACTCGCTATAGTGCTTCTTGTAACTCATGCCATGACAGGGCTTACTGTCGCATTTATAGGCGCATTGGTAGCTGTGTTAAGTCTAATTGCATCAGGAAAGTCAGCACTTAAGCTTCTTAAGGATGTGGATTATAAGACACTACTTTTCTTTATTGGACTTTTTGTAGTTGTAGGTGGCTTGGAGGAAACTGGAATATTAGAAGGAATAGCAGGCTTTATAGGTAAGCTTTGCGGAGGAAATATGCATCTTATGGTGGCTATAATCCTTTGGATTTCAGCTATAGCCAGCGCATTTGTGGATAATATTCCATTTGCTGCAACTATGATTCCTGTAATTAAGAATTTAGCTGCCACTCAGGGTGTTGATTTAGATGTTCTTGCATGGACCTTAGCTGTTGGTACAGATATTGGTGGTAGTGCAACTCC
>JAGALE010000062.1 GCA_017625335.1 Lachnospiraceae bacterium | reverse complement strand
CTTGTAACATTAGTTACAGATCCTAGTGTATATAATGATATGACACCATATGAGCAAAAATCACAGATTATAACTCATTATTCAAATATTAATTGTTATACTGTTGCAGGTAACACAGAGGATTCAACAGTTTTATATGTTACATGTAATATTAATATAGCAGGTGTTGAAAGCGCACCAATGAATATTAGTCAGTTTTACATAGTAAAAACAGCTGAAGGCTATAAGATTAATAATTCTGCTTTAGATGGTGCTACAGCTTCTTATATTGAAGAGGTTAGCGCATCTGCAGATGTTCAGGAATTGTATAGAAATGTTAAAACTAATATAGACAGCTGTTTGCAGCAGGATCCTACCTTTGCTGAGTTTTATAATAAGATATATACAGCAGAGTAAAAACTAATAAAACATAATTGTACAAGATAGTAGAGTGAGAGTGAATAAGTATGAGTGAAGGAATAAGACTAAATAAATACTTAAGTGAAGCTGGAATATGCTCCAGAAGACAAGCGGACAAGCTTATCGAAAATGGAGAGGTTACTATCAATGGAGAAGTAGCTGATATTGGTTCAAGAGTGCCTGAAGGTGCAAAGGTTAAGTATAAGAATAGAATAGTAAGACTTAAGGAAAAGACAGTTATATATGCTTATCATAAGCCGGTAGGACAGGTTTGTACTTCGAAGGAAGCTGATAAGGATAGCTTGTTTAACTATGTTGAATTTCCTGAGAAGGTAAATTATGTTGGAAGACTTGATAAGGAATCACAAGGCTTGCTTCTTTTGACTAATGATGGAGATTTGGCTAATTGTATTCAAAAATCAGTTAATAATCATGAGAAGGAATATCAGGTAAGAGTAAATAAGGATATTACAGATGAATTTCTTGAAGGACTTAGATCTGGTGTTCCAATACTTGATACAGTAACTAAGCCATGTAAGGTTACAAAGACAGCAGCTAGAACATTTAAAATAGTTCTTACACAGGGCTTAAATCGTCAGATTAGACGTATGTGCGAATATTTTGGATATAGAGTTGTTTATTTAAAAAGATTTAGAGTTTTGAATGTAAAGCTTGAGGGAATCAAACCGGGTCAGTTTAGGGAGCTTACCCCTGCAGAGGAAACAAAGCTTAGAAAGCTTGTTTCTATTCAAACTGAGGAGGAAAGCTAAATGGATAAAACAGCTAGAATAAAAGAATTAGTGAGGCTTCTTAATGAAGCCTCAAAAGCATATTATCAGCAGGATACTGAGATTATGAGTAATTTTCAGTATGATGCACTTTATGATGAGCTTGTTTCCTTAGAACAGGAGACAGGCCTTATTCTGTCTAATAGCCCTACAGTTAAGGTAGGCTATGAGGTTATTAGTGAGCTTCCTAAGGAAGCGCATCCGTCGCCTATGTTATCTTTGGATAAGACAAAGGAAGTGGATGCACTTAAGTCCTGGCTTGGGGATAAAAAGGGAGTCTTATCATGGAAGATGGATGGCCTTACTGTTGTTCTTACTTATTTAGATGGTAAGCTTAATAAGGCTGTTACAAGAGGTAATGGTGAAATTGGAGAAGTAATTACTAATAACGCCATGGTTTTTGCTAATTTGCCAAGAAGCATATCTTATAAGGGAGAATTGGTTATAAGAGGTGAGGCTGTTATAACCTATACTGAGTTTGAAAGAATTAATGCAACTATTGTGGATGCAGAATCAAAATATAAGAATCCACGTAATCTTTGTAGTGGAACAGTTAGACAGCTTAATAATGAGATTACAGCTAGTAGAAATGTAAGCTTTTTTGCATTTAATATGCTTGATTCAGGTGATGATAAGATAGATTCAACAATTAATTCAAAGTTTGACTTTTTAAGTGGTCTTGGCTTTGAGGTTGTTGAGCATATGGATTGTGATGCTGATACCATAGGTGATGCAGTTAAATCATTTGCAGATAAGATTAGTACCAATGATTTTCCTTCAGATGGTCTTGTTCTTTCGTATGATGACATAACTTATGGTAGAAGTCTTGGTAGAACTGCAAAATTTCCTAGAGATTCTATAGCGTTTAAGTGGGCTGACGAGGAAGCAGAGACTATACTTAGAGAGATTGAATGGAGCCCGTCTAGAACAGGACTTATTAATCCAGTGGCTATATTCGACAGTGTGTCCTTGGAAGGTACATCTGTATCTAGAGCAAGTCTTCATAATGTTAGTATATGTAGACAGCTTAAACTAGGAATAGGTGATACAATTAAGGTCTATAAAGCTAACATGATAATACCACAGATAAGTGAAAACCTTACAAAAAGTGATACATTAGAGCTTCCTAAGGTTTGTCCTGCCTGTGGTGGTGAAGCTGTTTTACAAAATGATAATGATATTGAAACCTTATATTGTCCTAATAAGGAGTGTCCTGCAAAATCAATAAAGCTTTTTACTCATTTTGTATCTAGAAATGCAATGAATATAGACGGTATGAGCGAAGCGACGTTAGCTAAGTTCATAGATATGGGATATTTGGTTGAGCTTTACGATTTGTATAGAATTGATCGATATAAGGAAGAGATTGTTAAGCTGGATGGCTTTGGTGTAAAATCCTATGAAAATATGGTTAAGGCTATAGATGAATCTCGAAACACTGATTTGGTTAAGCTGATTCATGGTTTGGGGATTCTTAATGTAGGTCTTGCCACTGCAAAGCTATTGGTTAAATATTTTGAATATGATATAGAAAAAATTATTGCTGCCCCAGTTGATGAGCTGTCTCAGGTAGAGGGTATAGGACCTGTTATAGCAGATACTATAGTTGGTTACTTTGCTGACAGCAATAATATAAGGGTATTAAGAGAGCTTCTTAAGGAGGTTACCTTAATTAAGGAAGAGAATAATATGGAGCAGGATTTAGCTGGTAAAACCTTTGTAATTACCGGTTCTTTAAATTCCTTTGCCAATAGAGATGAATTAAAGAAGCTTATTGAGGATAGAGGTGGCAAGGTGGCTGGAAGTGTATCAGCCAAGACAAGCTATCTGATAAATAATGATGTTACATCATCCTCATCTAAGAACAAAAAAGCTCAGTCTCTTGGTGTTCCGATTATATCTGAGGAAGATTTTCTAAAATTATAATATGAAAGGTGAAATGTTATGCCAATTAAGATAGACAACGATTTACCGGTCAAAAAGATATTAGAAGAAGAGAATATATTTGTAATGGATGAGAATAGAGCTATGAGCCAGGATATTCGTCCCCTTGATATTCTTATCCTTAATCTTATGCCTCTTAAGGAGGACACAGAGCTTCAGCTGCTTAGAAGCTTGTCTAATACTCCTTTGCAGGTCAACATAAGCTTTATTAGAACAGTTTCCTATGAGTCAAAGAATACTGATAAGGAGCATCTATCAAGATTTTACACAACCTTTGATAAGGTAAAACGTAGAAAATGGGATGGACTTATTATAACTGGAGCACCGGTGGAAACTATGGAGTTTGAAGAGGTTGAGTACTGGAAGGAGCTTACTGAGATTATGGATTGGTCTGAGAAGAACGTAACCTCAACCTTACATATATGCTGGGGAGCTCAAGCTGGTCTTTATTACCGTTACGGAGTTAAGAAGCTTCCGCTTGGTTTTAAGTTTTCGGGAGTATATGAGCATTATCCATTACATAAGAAAACACCACTTGTACGAGGCTTTGATGACACTTTTTATGTGCCACAGTCAAGATACACTGGTGTTGATAAGGATGCGATTGTGGCTAATCCAAGACTTGAGATTGTATCTGAATCTGAAGTTACAGGACCATATCTTATAATTGGTGATGAGGGTAAAAATATATTTGTTACCGGACATCCTGAATATGATACTGTTACTCTTGATCAGGAATATAAGAGGGATGTTGGAAAGGGTATAAATCCTGAGATTCCTGTGAATTATTATCCTGATAATAATCCTGACAATAAGCCTATTAAGAGCTGGAGATGTCATGCAAATACTTTGTATAGTAACTGGCTCAATTATTACGTTTATCAGGTAACACCGTATGAACTATAAAAATGATATATAAAATTGTTGAAAAATAAAGGTTTAGCGAGTAATTACAAGAAAAACTGTTATTTGTTAAAAATAACTAATATGGATATATTTTCATATAAATTTATATATTTTTATACAAAAATGGAGATTTAGTGGAGACTAGATGATTTTACGTGGAGACTATTTTAAGAAACT
>JAGALE010000061.1 GCA_017625335.1 Lachnospiraceae bacterium | reverse complement strand
GGCTTTATATTATCTAACTGCGCTTCTATTAAACTTAAGTTATTTTCTGCAAAAATGTATAAATTATCAGAATTAATTCCTAGTCTCTGAGCTCTCATTTTTATTTGAGATTCAGATTCCTCTCCTATGGTGTAGATATAAATACAACAGCATATTTTAAAACGCCCGCTAAAGATGAGGATGGTGTAGCACTCGTAAGTGAAGGTTGTAAGCAAACTGTAGCAACTATGCTAGCTAATCCACTATCAATAAACGACATAGTAGTAAAGATAGAAACATATAGTGGTACAGCAGAAGAGCACAGAACACATAATGGTATAGATGGAGGACATACAACAAAACCTAATAACCTTGGTGGTTATCAATTAACCTCAGGTAGAATGGTATTATCTGGTGAAACAATTTCATTTACACCTTATATACAGATGAGATTTGATAACTTAGAGCTTACAGATAGTACAGCATACGTACTCAGTGAGTTTGGAGGTACAATTATTCCAAATGACTATGGTGAATTGAGTTGGAACAGACAATATGATGGTGGTAATCTAACACTTATAAGTCCTCAATGGTCTACACATGCAGATGCAGTTAAAGACTGGGGAGCAAATAATGTATTACCTGGTGGCGCAACTTTATCGCTTCAAATCAAAAAAAGTGACAGACAAAAAGTAGCAGTAACCACATTCCAATGTATACTAGAGGATAAAGAGATTAATGGCGAAAAATTCTTTGGTAAAAGACATGTGGAAAATACAGGTGGCTCTGGTTTAGGTTTAACAGAGGCACAAGCAGTATCAGCACATCAAGCTTATGTATCAACAGTTGTTAATTCATTAGAAGCTACAAACATACAGCAATTTGTAGAAACAAATCCAAGTGCAGATGATGCATTTGGTGGATTAGAGGTATATGCTAATGTAGATATATCATCACTTGGAACTGGCGCATCAAAATCATCTACTGAAGATAAATATTACTTTAGAAATGATGGTGATGAACCTGCATCTGGAGAAGGTGATTTAGATGTCAATGATTTAGGTACAAAAAAATTATATGCAGGAGTAAAAACAAATCCAACATCTGGTGGTATAGTATTTGCATGTGATGATGGCTTAAGTTATAATATGATAAATTCACGTACTTATATAGGTGATAAACTACTTGAGGCAGTAGAACAAGGTGCTGAGGGAGAAGGAGAAGGTTACGATAATACATGTAATTGGATAAATGAATGGTACAACGAAGCCTTCGATGGTGTAGTAGTAATAGTTCAGCAGACAATACTTGAAGTTGGATATAATGACCCAGCAGAACGTACATCAGTACTTGACCCTAAACTAACACCAAAGCAGGCAAGTCAGAAATCAATGTTCAGTGACTACTTCTTAAGTCAAATTAAGACACGTGAGTACAGTCAGTATTACGGAGAAGACAAGCCTGGTATCATGGGTGAGTTTAAGGGTGCACAGGTATTGTTAAAAGATATGGACTACTTATTCTGGAGTAGAAAGTTCTGGATACCTAATGCAACAACACAAGATTTACACTAACATATAGTGATTATAATAATAGCAGTGATATTAATTCACTGCTATTATTTTTATGCTTTTTAATTAGCATTATTAATAGTTTGTGATATATTAATTTTATGAAAAAGGAGCGATTAAAATGAGAAGTTTTATCCTAGAGAGTATATTAAGTACATTATTAATAATAGTAATAATAGCATTTATTATAATATGTGTAACATTATTATAATATAGTTAGCTAAATAATAAAAAATAAAACATTGTCAAATCTAGTTGTACTAGTTGATAGCATTTAAAAACAATTTCAATAAGTTTTTAAATTTGATTATATTTTAATATCACTAAATATTCTTTAAGGACTAAATTTGATACATGTGATATAGTGGTAATTAAATTATTTTTAATGAATTGGGAAATAAAATAAGACGGAGGAAACATAAAAATGGCACTTTTTAAATTAAAGAAAAAGTCAGCAGATGATGAGATACTTGAAACTCAAGAAGAATTAACATCCGAAGAAGTATCTGATGTTGAGACAAGTGAGAATGAAGATGCTGAAGAAGTTGATGAGACGGTAGAATCTGAAGAATCAAACACTGAAGATTATATAGAAGAACGAGATATGTTTGATAGTTCTGATTATACTAGAGAAAGAACTGTTACTGAATACATTGACGAAATAATTGACTACTTTACACAAGTAGACCCAATCAAGTTAAATATGTTAGAGCGTGGAAAACTAGCTAAAGATGAATTTATAGAAGATGTTAAACTCTATATAAAGAAAAACATCAAAGATTCATCTATACATGACGAAGTATTTAAGGGATTTTCATCATTTGTTTGGAGCTATGACGTTTTAGACGATTTAATTGCAGATGATGATATTTCTGATATTAAGGTATATGACCATGACCACATTAGAATTAAAAGATTAGGTAAAAGAGAAGCCAGTGATGTCGTATTCAGAAGTGAAAGACATTATAGTAAATTTATAGAGCATGTAGCTATTAAAAATAAGGTTAGTATTTCTGACCAAAACGCAGCTCAAAACTTTGTAGATAAAGAAAGTAGTGAAGATGCTATTCTTCGTTTCAATATTACCACAGGATTTATCAATTCAAGTGGGAAACCTGTACTACATGTAAGAAAAATACCTAAACGTAAACTTACAGAAGAACAGCTTATTAAATTAGGCTTCTTTGATAAGAAAACAGCTGATTATCTTAAGAAGAGAGCCATTGAGGGTGGTGGATTCCTCTTAGCTGGTAAGGGTGGTTCTGGTAAGACTACATTTATTAACTGGCTAATTGAACAATTACCTGAAGATGTATCTGGGTTAGTAATTCAAGAGAATGAAGAATTGTTCAGTGACCACCCTGATATGGCATTCCAGCATACAGTTATGAATAGAGGCGAAGGCAAGATTGAATATAACCTTGGTGACTTAGCTCGTAACGGTCTGTTAACTGATATTGATTATTTCATAATCGGTGAAATTAAAGGTGCAGAAGCTTTGTTCTTACTTAATGCAGTTTATACTGGTGCTAAGGGATGGGCTACAGTGCATGGTGCTAGTGCAACTGAAGCAATGAAAAAATTAGTAGATTATATAAAATACAACTCTGATTACTCACAAGAAGAGGCGTTACAGATGCTAGTTCACTTAGATACAATAGTATTTATGGAAGACTTTAGGGTTAAAGAAATAGCAGAAGTAACTGGTTATGATGAGAAGATAGGTAACCTTGTATATAAGAAAGTACTTTAAGGAGGATAAACAAACATGGAAATTAAAGAATTACTTATAGAATTTCTAGATAGTGAACTCCTAGTATATAGTATGTACATTTATCTTTTTGCATTGTTATTTTATGTAGTATATAGTGCTATGAACTATTTTAAGTATTACAGTAGAATGCAAAAAACTATTCAGTCTGTGTATAATAGAATGAATGAGCAAGAGAAGATTAGAGCACAGGTAGAAAGACGTCAGAGAGACATACATGGTGCTGGTGGAAAACATGACTACCTTGCTAAAATTGATGAAGAGCTTGCTTACAGTGGTATAAAAGAAAAGATAAAATGGATTACAACAGAAATTTATCTTATCATAGTTGCACTCATAACAGTAATTGTAGCTACAGTAGTAACAGTTGTATTTGGATGGGGTTATGGAGTTATAGCAGCAGCGCTTGTAGTTATAGCATTTAAGATGATGCTATCACTGATGGCTAATAACAGAGATAAAAAAACAGCATCAATAATGTTACAGTTTATGAATATTATTGATAACTTCTCTAAAACAAGTGATGACTTAGTAAATATATTAGAAAAGTCTTCTAAATATTTAGAGGAGCCATTAGGTAGTCAGATATATGACGCTGTAGTAGAGGCTAAGAATACTGGTGACACACTTCAAGCATTACAGGATTTACAAGATAAGGTTAGAAACAAGCATTTTAAGGTTTTGATGAGAAATCTTGAAATAAGTTCAAGATTTGAAACAAACTATTCTGACATTATAGAGGACTGTAGAAACATTTTCCATGAGTATTTAAAATCTGAAAAAGAAAAAAGAACTCTTAGAGTGAATGGTATGCTTGAGATTGGTACTATGTTAATATGTGGTATATTCTGTATATACATTATAGGTGATATAACAGACCAAGGAAATATCATATTGGCATTATTAGCAGGTGGTGCATTAGGAAGAGGAATACTTATATTCATGGGATTATCAATCATACTATCTTGTTATATAGCGGTATTCCAAATACTAAGAGACAAGAAATAATAAGGGAGAGTAGAAAGAAATGGAGAAGATTAAAGAGATAGGGTCTCAGATAAGACAATTTATTAATTCACTTAACCCTGATTATGTAGCACTTGTAGCATTACTATTTATGTTGCTCGTAGCAGTTCTTGTATTGATTCTTGTTAATCACATGATAAAGTCAGGACAAATAAAAAAGCAGTATAGGTCTGTAGTGGATAAAAACAAAGAAGCTATAGAGAAGAGTATGAGAGGCTCTAAGATAAAAGCATTTAGCTATGACGAAATAGAGGCATATATCAGTAGAAGTGGATTAGGATACATGACAGATGATAAGATAAACCCTGTTACTTATATGATATTAAAGATATTCTTTGCAATATTCTTTATGATTGTAGGATTACAAGAGAGTTTATGGTTAGGGCTAATTTTGTTACCTGTAGGTTATTTTGGATTAGATTTTATAATTAATGAGTCTGATAAATCAGACAACGTAAAAATGCTTGATGACATTAAGAATGTGTATGATACACTTAGAATACAGACTAAGGCTGGTGTATATATAACATCAGTAATAACAGACTGTTACTTAGTTGTTCAGAATAAGAGACTTAAGAAAGCATTTTTAAAACTTACAAGTGATATAGTGGCTAAGAATGATATTGAATCAGCACTTGATGATTTCAGAAATAAGTTCAATAATGAATACATTGATACACTTGTAATTATCATTAAACAGTCCATGAAAACTGGACAAGCATCAAGAATGTTTGATGATATTAGAAACCAGATAACAGATATAGAATCTGCAATGGTAATGCATGAAAAGACATCTATACAGTCTAAGATAACATTTTGTCAGATTCTATTATATGTAGCAATTATAGTTGTTTCGCTTTATATAGCAGTTGTTACATTAGCATCGGGATTGTTGTTCTAGGACTAATAGAACATAATCATAGATTATTAAAATTCAAAGAAAAGAAAAGGAGACAAGCACAATGAGTAAGTTGGACGCAATGGTAGTTAGTGGTAAGATTAAGGCACAAAAGGGTATTGAAAGATTAATGAGTAAGAAAGCAGGCGATAGCCAAATCGTTGTTGCATTAGTACTTATTGCAGTAGCAGTTGGTCTTTGCATCATCTTCAGAAATGAAATTAATACAATCATGAAGAACTTAATCAACACAATTACTGCAACAATCAATGACCTTGCAAAAGGAGTAGTTGAATAATAAGGCTTTGACTGAATATTCAGCAATCTGAAGGGAGCACCTGATGACACCAATTAGGTGCTCCTTCTAAGTTACAAGTAGACTTTAATAATTTTGATGGTGGTGTAAAAATGAAAAAATTACTTATTAAAAAACGAAAAGGACAGGGTGATTTAATAGCTAGTTTATTTGTATT
>JAGALE010000060.1 GCA_017625335.1 Lachnospiraceae bacterium | reverse complement strand
TAGTAGGTAAAATAAGCTTTTTCTCATTGACAATATTTGACATATAGTTTAGAATTAAAGTACAAGTAGACTACTGTCTAACTATGTTCACAGGAGGTTAAGTATATGGCGAATATCATATCCAATTATTTGAATAACAATTCCATATATTCTACTTTTACATCATCTGCTAAGCAGGCTGATAGTGTCAGTAAGGTTACTCCTGTTAAGAAGGTAGCACCGGTTGATTCTAATGCAGCAGCCATCTATGTAAAGTCTGCGGAAGAGCCAGAGAAGAAGGCTACATATTCTATTAATAAGATGTCTAAGGAAGATAGAGCAGCTATCGTAGAACAGCTTAAGGCTGATCAGGCATATAGACAGCAGCAGTTAACTGATATAGTTTCTAAGACACTAACAGGACAGTCAAAGTCATTTAGTATGGCAACTGACAGCGACGAGTTTTGGAGAATGTTTGCAGATGGCAAGGTTACTGTAGATGCAGCGGCTAAGGCAAAGGCCCAGGAGGATATCTCAGAGGATGGATATTGGGGCGTTAAGCAGACATCAGAGAGACTATTTGATTTTGCATCAGCTCTTGCAGGTGATGATGTAAAGATGATGGAGAAGATGCAGAAGGCTATGGATAAGGGCTTCGGACAGGCAACTAAGACCTGGGGCAAGGAGCTTCCAAGCATAAGCAAGGATACATACGATGCAGCTAACAAGCTTTTCGAGGAGTATTATGCATCTAAGAAGCAGGTAGAGGAATAACAGATAATTTTATTATATTAAGCATTAAGGGGACTTAAGATAAGTCCCCTTTTACTATGTATTTTATCGAGTGATGATTTGTGTTGATATGGTGTGAAAAATATGCTAAAAGTAGTTTAGTGATATTTAAAAAGCCAATAGAATTCACAACAGTTTTTATAACAAAAAGGAGACAATAAATTTGGATACACTTATGATAGTTGCACCTGTTCTGGTGATGATAATAATAGGAATGGCCTGCGACAAATGGCAGATTATAAGTCAGGCTGGAGTGGACAATATCAAGAAGTTTATAACTACTATTGCGTTACCTGTGTGCGTATTTCATGCAGTGTCAACAGCTACCTACAATAAGAATGTAGTAGTAGTTTTAATTCTCATGCTAATAGTTGCGGTTGTAGGCTTTGTGGCTGGCTTTACCCTAAAGGGCTTGGTTAAAGAGCCTTATAGAAAATATTTTCCATATCTTATGACCATATATGAGGGTGGGATGATGGCATATCCTTTGTATCAAAGCCTTATGGGTGTGGAAAATATGTCTAATATTGCACTTATTGATGTATCCTGCGGAATATTTGCCTTTGGTATCTATTTTGGTATGCTAACCATGACAGATCAGGGTATAAAGCCTAGTGGAAAGCAGCTTGCTAAGAATGCATTTAGTTCACCTATATTTGTAGCCCTTTTGGTAGGTCTTTTAGTAGGAGTAATAGGAATTATGAATTCTTTTGTTTCTACAGGGGTGGGACAGATTTATGTGTCCGTAAAGGATATGGTAACAGCACCTGTTAGTGCAATGATACTCCTGTGCGTAGGCTATGAGTTTAAGCTGGAAAAGGGAAATATAGGAGTATGTATAAAGACAGTGATTATAAGGTTTGTGGTTCAGGCAGTTATGCTTGCTGGAGTATTATTGGTAGCTAAAGCATTTGCTTTTGAAAAGCCTATGGTTATTGGACTTGCTCTTTATATGATGACTATACCTAGTCTTTGCTTAAGTAGCTTTGTAAAGGATAAGGAGGCTGGCAAATATTTTTCCACAACCTCATCTTTATATCTAATCGTCAATTTAGTGGCATATGTTGTGTTGGCAGGGATGGTGTAAATGATGGAGAAGCCTACAGAAGAACAATGGTTTGCAGATTTGTTTCTTAGATTATCCAAGTCAAAGTTTCGCAGTAAGTTTAAGCTTAGTGTAAGTGATAGGGATTACATATCAGACAAAGGTATGGATACCATAAAATCACATGCCATAGATTTTATATCCAAAAGACTAGCTCCAGCCAATCCACCAAATGATGGTAAACAAACACCTATGAAGGGACATCCTGTTTTTATAGCTCAGCATGCTACTGCTACCTGCTGTAGAGGTTGTCTTGAAAAATGGCATAAAATTGTTCAAGGTAAAGAACTAAGTGATAGGCAACAGGAATATATTGTTAAGGTTATAATGACCTGGGTAGAGCAAAAATATAATAATTAAAATACGTTCCGGTAGATAGTAAAAATTCTACCGGATTTTTTGTTTTAACAATGAGCCAAGTGGATTGGAGTAGGATTTAGCCTACTTGATTTGTAAATTTGATGATAAGGTTTTGAATAATCAAGTGATAATAGGTTAATAATCATTATGTATAAAGATTCCAATAAAAAGGAGATAAAACATATGGTATTAAAGGAAAAAGAAATCACAGTAATTCAGGACCTTCAGACTCAGGAGAAGTCATGTATTGAGAAGTACAGTAAGTACGCACAGCAGGCAAAGGACCCTGAGCTTAAGAAATTATTTGAGACCTTATCAAGTAAGGAGCAGGAGCATTATAACTCACTTCAGCAGGTATTGGATGGTAATGTACCTGATGTTGACTGTAACTCTTCAGAGGGTGCAAATTATAACCCAACACCTACTTATGATGCTGCTACAGATTCAGAGGATAAGAAGTCAGATTGCTTCTTAGCAACAGACTGTATTGGCACAGAGAAGCTTGTTTCTACAGAATATAATTCAGATGTATTTGTATTTGGCAATACAAAGATTAGAAAGCTTTTAGCTGATATCCAGATTGAAGAGCAGAATCACGCAGAGATGCTTTGGAAGTACAAAACTGCAAATGGAATGGCTTAGATAAAGTATCCACTCTATCATAAATTGATAGGGTGGATATTTTTTTGAAAAAATATAAAAAATATTAAAACAACCCAACATTTTTAGAATTAGTCTTGTCTTTATATATGAGACGCAAAGATATTTACAATAATCTTATGCAAAATTATAATTAAAGGAGACTAAAGAAATGAAGAAAAAATTTTTATTATCAGCCATATGTGTATCAATGCTTTGTTCACTTGCGGCTTGTGGTAATGAGGAAAAAAAGAAAAATGATGGCACCATAGCAATTACATCAGAGGTGAATACAGAACAAGCTGTAGATATACCAATTGACAACACACAGGTCACAGAAGAAAATGCTAATGAATCTGCGGAGGGACCAGGACGAAGATGGATTATGGAACAGGATTTTTCTATTCCTACAGTGGCATCACCTACGGATGCTATGGGAGCAGAAGTAAGAGATAGTGAAGAAAATACAGATTTATTAGTATATCCTTTGGCCTTGTCAGATTTTGAAGGCTATGCATATTATAGGGTTGACGGAAAAAATGAATATTCAACTCTAGAGGATGCTTTGGCGGATGAAGAATGTATGGAAATGGTAGAACCAGGAGAGCATCTAGCACTTATAGGTTTTGGTGTTACTACAGAACTAGGACAGTATGATCGTATTCCTGTAATGGATTGGATAGATGTAATGAATCCTACAGCTTCACCAGTGTCTTATAAGGAATGTATAGAGAGTAATTGGTTTTATATGGAGAATGGCTTTGGAGACAGTAATATTTCCGGATACGATAAGAGTGCCATAGTGGATTTGGGAGATGATGGTGATAATGAGGACGGCGAGGACTTGCTGGCTCACTATGTTAAGATGTTTGGAGCACCGACTTATTTTGATTGTTTTATAACTAAGGACGGGCAGACTCATGAGGAGAGAATTGATGAATTCGTTGAGAACTATAAAACTGATAATACTATTGACCTGTACTGTGTAGGATGGGAATTTGACGAGTATGTATTGGTTGCGTATGTGACTGATGGATATTATGGATATTGGGCACTACAGGTTAATGGTTCTTTCTATTATAGTAGAGAGCTTTGGGATGCTCTTAAAATGAATAATGATTTAGATTACTTTAAGTCCAAGATAAATTAATTAAAATGCTATGGGGATAAGAGGGGAGAAAATTTTGGAACCATGGAATAGCATATCTGGCAAGCAAAAGCTTATTAGGACTTTAATTTTACTACCATTTATTGTAGTATTTATATGGTTTATGATGAATTTCGTGGTACAGCCTAGAGCCACATGGTACAGTATTGTAGTAGTGGTTGTGTACATATGGCAGATCATAAACTGTATAATTCAAATTATAAATGAGAGATAACGTTAGTAAAGATATATGAGGTGTTGCAATGAAGGATAAACAAATAAAAAAACTGGTAGAAGCTATGGAAAAGGGCGATAACAAAGCCTTTGAAAAGCTTTATGAGGAGACTAGCAAGACAGTATATTTCATATGCTTAAGCTTTCTTGGTAATGAGCAGGATGCACAAGATGTTATGCAAG
>JAGALE010000059.1 GCA_017625335.1 Lachnospiraceae bacterium | reverse complement strand
TTGCAGCCATAACAAGAGGCACCAAAAGCTCAAAGCTTGCCTCAAGCATTTTAAAAAGTGGAGCAAGAATAGCTCTCACCTTATAGCCATTAAAATATTTCATCAAATGCTTCATCTTATCTACCTATCCTTTTATTAGTAAAATATGTATCATAATTATTATTGACCTTATGGTCAAATTCCATTAAACTATCATATAATGAATGAATATATTTTTCAAGGAAGATATATTCCTTTCATAAAATCATATAGAAAGAACGAGGATTTATACATGAGCGATATTAATCAGAACAATAATAACGAAGAATATGAAGAGGCAACTGTTTCTATGACACTTGAGGACGGAACTGAGCTTGAATGTGACGTTGTTGCAATCTTCCCTGTAGATGGAAAGGATTATATAGCGCTTCTTCCAGACAAGGTTATCGACGGTTATGAGGAAAATGAAGTATTCCTTTACAGATACACTGAGCTTGAGGGCGAGGACATTAAGCTTGAACCAATCGATGATGAGGAAGAGTACGAAGCCGTTGCAGATGCATTTGACGAGCTTTTAGACGAGGAAGAATTTAACGAGCTAGACGAGGAGTAATTCTTACATATATCCTTTTGAATTTAATAATAGCGAGCATAATATGTAATCCATTTAAAGATTAACTGATTATGCTCGCTTTTTTATGTAATCTAATAAACTATATTGTCTCTATCAGTTTATTCCATAAACAAATAGCTTGTTCATTATCTCTATTTGTTTTCTAACACCTTTACAAAAGGACTAACCTTCTTCTCCTTACCAAGAACCGTTCTCGGACAATAGATATATAATTCCTCCTTAGCTCTAGTCATAGCCACATAGAACATTCTACGTTCCTCTTCCTTTTCAGCCTTGGTTTTAGCCTTTTTGTATGGAGTAATTCCATCCACAGCTTCAATAATATGAACAGCCTGAAATTCCAAACCCTTTGAGCTATGCATGGTCATAAGATTAACTCCGTTTCTGTCCTTACTGTGTTTCTGTTGGGTCTTGATTACCTCTGTATAATTATCTATAAATTCAAACATCTCACCAAAGCTTGTCATATCCTGGATTAATCCTGCAAAGGTATCCAACAAATCATAGAACTCTGCTGAATCCATCTGTCTATACTCACAGTAATCCTTTATATAGCCATCATAGCCCACTGATTTTCTAATAAAATTAAGTGCGGCATAGGGCTTCATCTTAACTATTAGTCTAAGATCAGCCTCTAGCTTATACAGATTTTCCACCACATATTCCTTTCTATGCAGTCTTTCCATAAGCTTATTAAAATCTATGGTTTCTTCCCACAGAATATCCCTGCTTATATATCTGCTTGGCTTATTCATAATTCTTAGAAAAGTACTCCTACTCCTATCTCCCAAAGCCATCTTTATGTAATCAAGTATATTCTTAACCACAAAATGCTCGAAAATATTAGGCATAGAGTCACTTATTGTAAAAGGAATATTAAATTCATTAAGCCTATACACCAATATTCTTGGCTCATTATTTGTCCTATACAAAACAGCCTGCTGTTCATATGGAATGCCCATATTATAATGCTCTTTTAAGCTCTTAATAATAAGCAGGCTTTCATCACGGGCATCCATAGGATGTATTATCTTAACTATCCCATCAGACTTACCTGCAGACACAAGCTTTTTCTTAAATCTGTTGCTGTTTTCTGATATAACCTTAATAGATGCTGCAGAAATACTCTTACCACATCTATAATTCTCACTTAAATATGTTATTTTTACTTTATTAAAATCCTTGGTAAATGCCTGCATTATCTCTGGCTTTGCTCCTCTAAAGCCATATACCGACTGATCATCATCACCTACTATAAAAACATTCTCAGCAGGCTTCGAAAGAAGCTTTAATATCTCATATTGTAGCTTGTTACTATCCTGAAACTCATCAACCAAAATATATTTAAACACATTTCTAAGCTGATTCAATATATCAGGGCGCTTGATCAATAGCTCATAACACATAACCATCATATCATCAAAATCAATTTTACCTGCTCTTTTCATCTCATGTTCAAAACGCTTGTAAATTTCTCTAAAATATTCCTCCGGCATATCACTGCTATAATAGTTATCAATATCAATCATATTGCACTTAACAAGCCCAATTTGAGACATAATTGAGCTAATTACATCTTCTCTGTTATCATGCTCCACCGACATACTCTTTACTATGCCATCTAACATATTTCTTTTTTCAGTTTCGTTAATTACACTGGAGTTATCGAGACCATACGCCCGTTTGATTATCCAGAAAAATATAGAATGAAATGTACCGAATCTTACCTGATAGCTTTCCCCCTGAGTTATAGCTTTAAATCTTTGCTCCATCTCAGTGGCAGCTGCTTTTGTAAATGTTATGACTAAAATATCTGCGGGAGAAACTCCCGCAGATTCTATAAGATATTTTATTCTTCTTGTGATGACTGTCGTCTTACCAGAGCCGGGACCTGCAATAACCATCATAGGTCCATCGGTGTGCATTATTGCCACAGATTGCTCCTTACTAAATCTCATAACAGTCTCCTATATAAAATTAGTTAGCGCCACAGCACTTCTTAAACTTCTTACCTGAGCCACATGGACATGGGTCGTTTGGAAATACCTTAGGTGGCTTTACTACTGTCTTAGATGACTTCTGAATCTTGTAAAGCTCTTTTCTTCTAGCAGGATTAATAAGATTCTCCCACTGTGGAAGTGTATATAACCACTCAGCATTACAATCAACCATATTCATATAAAGCTTCTCTGTGTCATACGCAAGTGAAACCTTTGAATCCTCAGTAAGCTCTTCCACGTTATTCTTAATCACAAGACTATCCTCAATACCATCAAGGAATCCTATCATATACTGAATTGACATATTGTACTTCTCAGCAAGCTCCTTAACAGTACCTGTTACTGCCTTGTCCTCAGCAAGGATCTGCTCATATATAGCCTTCTCCTTCTGGAAATAATCAAGCCAAAACTTCTCACCCTCTGGTGTTCTGTCATCAAGTCCATATGCGTAATCACGCCACTCTTTTAATAAACTCATAATAATAATCTCCTATTTGCTTATCAATTAGTTTGCTTTTCAACACTAGTAGAAAGTATATCAAAATAAATCTAGTATTTCAATATTTTTCTTTTTAATTTTGCTCCATGGATTATGTCGAAAATTAAACCTTCCTAATATTACTTGCTTCATTAATTCCCGGCATCATCTTCCTGTGTTTTATCATCCTGTGCCTGATTAAAAAATACCTTTCCAATCCAGAGAACAACATACACAAAAGCTGGAACAATGATACTTAAAATCAAAAATCCCATAAAGTATTTACTTCCTGTTATACCGGTTACAAATGTAGCTATAATAAGTCCTACTATAATTACAAGAGCAATTATAGCCATTATTCTAAACAGCTTATTACCGGACACCCTTTTTATATACTTATCTTCATTCATAATATCTATCTCCTTAGCGCTTCAGCTTTCACAAAATATATATGATAACCTGAACTAAATTCTTACATAGTATATTACTCATATCTTAATGCGTCAATAGGATTAAGATTTGCTGCTTTAACTGACGGTATAAATCCAAATATTATACCTATAACCATGGAAAATACTACAGAAATAATTATTGCACTTCCGCTTATGGCAACAGGAACTGCAGCTATATCAGATATTAGATAAGCAAGCCCTATTCCTGCTCCAACTCCTATAATACCTCCCAGACTGGTAAGTACAGCAGCCTCTGTCAAAAACTGTGCCAAAATAACCTTTTTCCTAGCTCCAAGAGCCTTTTTCAAGCCAATTTCTCTTGTTCTTTCAGTTACAGAAACAAGCATTATATTCATAACACCTATGCCACCAACTATAAGCGATATACTTGCTATCCATATCAGCTGCTTACTTGTAGATGCGCTTAAATCCTGTAATTCCTTAGCCTTTTCCAGCAAATCCTCACTTTTATATTTGAATAGGGACTCACTACCGTCCTCAGTTATTGGCATATATGAATTAAGCACCTCTGTTGCCTTCTTACCTGCATTTGTCATAGCTTCCGTATCAACCGGCTTAACAACCAAGTTATATGGTTCATCAAATCCATAGATATTAGGCCATATTGCATCTGTAATATAGATTTTGCCTGCTGCATCGTCATAATAATAGGTGTACCAATCATTAATATTCTCAACTGTAGGCATAGAATCATCTGATTTCTCTACTATTCCTGCAACCACATATACATCGCCACGAATTTCTATGCTTTTACCTATAGGATTCTCACTACCAAATAAAGTTCCTGCAGCCGCATTATCTAGTATAACAACCTTACTATACGTACTCCTGTCATGTGCATCAAAAAGTCGTCCCTTACTAAGCTTAAAGCCCATTACCTCAAAATAATCCTCATCTACTCCGATAATTGTAGTTCCATTTAAGGTTGCATCCTTATATCTTACGTTATCATACATTGTACCACACCTATATGCTGCTACTGCAACTATGTCTGGATGAGAAAGAATTTCTTCCTTTATGACATCATTAATCATAGGCATATTTTCTGGAGTTGCAGAATCTCCCGATATATAATTCCACTCTCCCTGATACAGCTTAACCTCAACTATATTATCCCCTGAGCCAATAAGATTTTCCTTAATCTGCTCATTTGTTCCATTGATAGTTGAAACTATTGCTATAATAGCAGCTATACCTATTATTATACCTAGCATTGTAAGAAAGGAGCGAAGCTTATGAGCCCATATACCCTGAAATGATAATCTTATATTTTCTAACATATCAGTATCTCCTTCCATTAATAATATAACTTATCTGATGATTCATGCTTAGTTTTCACACCCTCAACTGTATCAGCTGAGTATGGAAATGCAATATAATCATCATAAGTTAAGCCTCCAACAATCTCTATATCCCCATAAGAAACTGTTCCCACTGCAACCTGACATTTTTTTAATATTCCATCAACTTCCTTGTACACATAATATCCGCCATTTTCATACTTAACAAATGCACCGGATAAATACAAGGAATCCTGTTCGCCTTCAGAAAACTCATCTTCTGTGTACATATCATCTATATCACTATCTCCACCATTATCACTCAAGGATATCTCCATATACATACCTGCATACAAATTATCAGCGTTCATAACCGAAACAGTCATTGGGTAATAGGATTCTGATGGATCACCATAATAATTTTCATCATAAGGTATCTCTGAAATGCTTGTAATTATGCCCTCATAGGTCATACCATCATCGTAACACATCATTGAAACAGAATCTCCTATATTAACCTTACCTAAGGAAAGCTCTCCGATTTGTGTGTTAACAATATATCCATCAGCTTCACCAACAACTATAAGGGGTTCGTTATTTGCTATAGCCGTTTCCTCATCTAATACAGTTCTAACAACACCATTACAGGTACACACAAGCTCTCCTGTAGCATTCTGTGCTTCCATAATTTGATAGGATACCTGTATCATTTGATATGCGATATTAAGTCTTTTTATCTCTGCTTCCTTATCCTTTATAGCCTGCTTTAATTCTTTCTCAGTATAAGTTTTTTCCTCTGTCAATTCTTCTGTTTCCTGCATATCTTCATCTGAAGGCTGTGACTCTGGATCCTCTGTACTTGGAGCCTCTGTGCTTGGGGCTTCTGTACTTGAGGCCTCCGTACTTGGTGTCTCCGTACTTGGTGCTTCTGTGTTAGGAGCCTCCGTACTTGGAGCCTCTGTACTTGGTACTCCTGGTTTTTCTGCGTCAGTACCAGTTGCATCAGAAGGTGTTGCCCCGGGAATAATTCCTGGAAGCTGATTTCCCGGTTCCTCTGTAGTTGGATTTTCTGTTGTTGGTGCCTCTGTAGTAGGATTTTCTGTAGTTGGTGCTTCAGTAGTCGGAGTCTCTGTTGTTGGTACTTCAGTAGTTGGTGCTTCAGTAGTCGGAGTCTCTGTTGTTTCCTCTACCGGTGTAATCTCCTTTAATTCTTCAAGCTCCCTCTCCGCAACCAAAACAGCCACCCTGGCAAGCTCCACCTCTGTGGCCAAGGTATTAAGCTGAAGACCCTGAGCTGTGGTATCATATACTAATAGCACATCACCCACCTTAACCTGGTCACCTTCCTTAACCTTTATCTCACTTATCTTTTGATTACTGTTAATATATACCTTTTGTTCATTTGTGCTAGTAACATTTCCATATAGCATATTTTCGTAATAGTAACCACCGTAATAGCCTATCTCCGAAACAGCATAAACATTAACAGTTTTACTAGCTCTGTTTTTCTTTTTTAGATATGAATAGGCAAATCCTATACCAACAGCTACGATTACAGTTATAATGACAAATAATAATACTTTCTTTTTCTTACTCATTATCTGTCACCTCCGTCTCCTCTATAAGCTCTCCGTCTATAATACGCACAACTCTCTTTGCTCTCATAGCTATATCATCAGCATGTGTAATCATAATTATGGTCACACCCTCCTGATGTAGCTTGTCAAACAAATCCATAACCTGCTTACCGGATTTGGAATCTAAAGCTCCTGTTGGCTCATCTGCCAATAATATTTTGGGATTATTAACCATGGCTCTTGCAATAGCAACTCTTTGCTTTTGTCCACCAGATAGCTGTGTAGGCTTAAAGCTCATTCGATCCTCTAAATCAACCATGGTAAGTACCTTTTCACATAATTCCTTACGTTTTTTCTTACTTACCTTTGCATATTGCAACGGAAGTGCAACATTATCCATAGCTGATAGTCTTGGAAGCAAATTAAAATTTTGAAACACAAAGCCTATTTTTTTATTACGAACCTGTGATAAATCCTTATCCTTATAGTTGTTAATAAGCTCTCCATCAAGGTAATATTCTCCCGATGTAGGTGTATCTATACAGCCTATGATATTCATCAAGGTTGATTTTCCCGAACCAGATGGTCCCATTATAGCAATATACTCCCCCTCCTCTACAGAAAGGTTAATATCCTTTAGCACAGGAACATCCATATTACCCTGATAATAGTTTTTATATATATTTTTTAATTCGAGTATCATAGCTACGCCTCCTTATAACAGGCAACATAGCCAACTATTTTTTGATTTTTACCAACAGGCACTCCCTGATCAATAGACTCATCTGACGGGATGCTTTCTTCGTATTTTTCATCAAATATTTCTTCATCAAGCATCTCACCTTCTGGCATTTCTCCGTCAAACATCTCGCCATCAAGCATTTCGCCTTCTGGCATTTCTCCGTCAAACATCTCGCCATCAAGCATTTCGCTTTCTGGCATTTCTTCAGTGCTTTGATACTCCATGTACTCATCTATGCTATGAGTAGTTTTAACACCTTCCTTGGTATTATAATCCGGATATGCTATGTAATCAGTATTAGTTAATCCCGACTTAATCTCATACATCATCACTTCTTCATCATATTCACCTAAGGTCACCTGTCTTTTTTCAAGTCTACCATCAGTATTTTCCGCCCATACATATGATGCTGCACCATCCTTTATAACATATTCCTGATATAGCCACATTCCTTCCTTAGCATTACCCTGACCATAATCAAGCTCTATATAAAGGTGTTGTCCTAACATCATCCCCTCCGACGAATCCACCTGAACATAAAACGGGTACTTAGTTGATGTTTCTCCAGGACTATAGTAATAATTGTCATTACCAAGAGGATGCTCTAGATCAACCTTCGATATAACTCCAGTCCAAATCATAGTATCATCAACTCTTGAGCGCACCAAAACAGGCATACCCTCTGAAAGACTGTATGCATTAAGCTCACTTACTGTACCCTTTATTCTAAAATCACCCATAGCCATAATAGATATAAATGCGCTTTCTTCACCATTGCCACCACCATAATAGTCATATGCATAAGGATCCTGTGGTGTATCCTGATCATTAATACTGCTTATAACTCCATCCACCGGTGCATATACTACTGAGTTATTAATAGCGGTATTTTGTCTATCTATCTCAAGCTGCTTAGCGCTTGCGTCATAGCTAGCCTGATTAATCTGAGCCTGAAGATTTTGAATTTGACTTGTATATTCTATCTTCTGCTCCTCAGGAGCAGTTTCTCTTTCTGCAGTCAGAGTTTCAATCTGATCATACATTGTACTTATATTATTATAATAACTAGTCAGCTCTAGCTCTAGCTGTCTAAGCTTTAAAGTCATCTCGTCAGTATCATATTCAAACAGCTTGTCCCCTGCCTTAACTGTATCCTCTTCCTTAACAAAGATTTCTTTAACAACCTTTTCACTATCTTTTTGAACCTTAGTAACCTCCTGAGTCTCAACCACACCCATATATCTATTATTCCATGTAACACCATTACCTGTAATAGTAGAAACGGACTCAACATAGCATAAGCCTTCAGTTTTCTTTACCTTCTTATCCTTCCATAAAAAGTAAGCTGCCGTTACAAAGGCTGCTACCACTAATAAAACGGAAATAAAAACAACTACTTTCTTCTTCATAATGACATTTCTCCTTAATTTTTTTTATAATTATAATCCATATCTTATTAAAATGATATATGACAAATTATTAAGATTTTCTTAACATTAATCTCTAATAATCTGTCATATATAAAAATACATTATAAAAATCACTTATTATTTATTGATAAGAGATCCCCTACATATCCTTTAGAACTGTTCATCATCCTTAATCACCTTAAACCAAGCCTTAATATCCTTCTCGTAACCATTATCTCCTGGTTCGTAAAACCTTGACCCAACCAACGGATCCGGCAGATATTGTTGCTTAACATAATGATTAGGATAATCATGTGCATATTTGTACCCCACATTACCCAAATTCTTAGCTCCGGAATAATGTGCATCTCTAAGATGAGGTGGTACCTGAGCATCTCCAACCTGCTTTACAGCATCTGTTGCGGCAAATATTGCATTGACAACCGAATTACTCTTAGGTGCACATGCCACATAGGTTGCAGCCTGACAAAGAATAATCTGTGCCTCTGGCATTCCAACACGTTCTACAGCCTGAGCACAAGCAGTAGCAACAACTATTGCTTGCGGATCCGCATTACCTACATCCTCACTGGCACATATCATAATTCTTCTAGCTATAAATGTAACACTCTCCCCTGCGTATAACATTTTCGCAAGATAATATGTTGCAGCATCCGGATCAGAGCCGCGCATACTCTTAATAAATGCGGATATAACATCATAATGATTATCTCCACTTTTATCATATCTAAGATTCCTTCGCTGTATACACTCTTCAGCAACTGCCATATCTATCAATATTTTGCCTGTAGCTTCATCTCTATCAGTAGAAAGGACGCCTAGCTCTATGGCATTAAGAGCATGTCTGGCATCACCCTCTGACACATCAGCCAAAAAGTCAACAGCTTCATCAGTTATAGATGCATTATATGCGCCCATTCCCTTTTCACTATCTTCAATTGCTCTAATAATAAGTTCTTTTATGTTATCTTTAGAAAGTGGGTTAAGCTTAAATATAGACGAGCGTGATATAAGCGCTCCATTCACCTCAAAATAAGGATTCTCTGTTGTTGCACCTATAAGTATAACAGTTCCGTCCTCTACAAAAGGAAGAAGATAATCCTGCTGTGCCTTGTTGAATCTATGAATCTCATCAACAAACAGTATGGTTTTCTTTCCATACATACCAAGATTATCTTTCGCTTCTTTTACAACTTCCTCTATATCCTTTTTCCCAGAAGTGGTTGCATTAAGCTCCTTAAATGCAGCACTTGTGGTATTCGCTATAACCTTTGCTAATGTGGTCTTACCTGTGCCCGGCGGTCCATATAATATTATGGAGCTAAGCTTATCAGCCTTAATTACCCTATATAGCAGCTTGTCACTTCCTAAGATATGCTCTTGACCAACTATCTCATCTAAGGTTGTAGGTCTCATCCTCTTTGCTAGAGGGGATTCCTCCTTAGCATTGCTAGTCCTCATATACTCAAATAAATCCATGACATATATTCCTTATATACTATACTAATCCTAACTTCTTAATAACACTATCAAATTTCACTATGTCTATAGGCTTACAGATATACTCCTCATAATCATCACTGGCAAGTGATGAATCAAAGCCCTCATCAAGTGCACTAATCATAATCACCTTACATCTTGAATCACGAGCCAAGCCAAGCTTACGCTCTGCATCTCTGATTGAAGCAAGTGCCTTATAACCATCAATCTTTGGCATCATAATATCCATACAAACCAAATCAAAACGTGCATTATTATTAACTGCATTAACAAACTCGTCAACTGCGGCAATTCCGTCTCTGGCAACAACTACCTCTCCGTACTTAGAAAGAAGCTTCTCCATAAACTTTCCGCTTGCGATATCGTCCTCCGCTATTAAAACCTTCATATTAATTATCCTCCTATTTATCCTTCTTTAATAAATCAAACCACTTATCGAAATAACCCATTAATTCCTGTCTAAATGTTTTCTTATGATACACTATTCTTCTATTCAGAATATGAGACATAATCACTCCCGTTACATTAGTAGCTAACTCCTCCGGTGTAAACATATCTATTATCTCATCGGATTTTATAGCCTTATCAAATAAATCAGCGATAAACTGCTGACGCTCTACTATACACCAAGAAATCTTTTCTCTTACATCTATGTTATGTAACAGCTCCTCGTATTGAAGCATAAGTGTTGATATAGCATAATAATTATCATAATATGTAGCATAAGCATCCAGATAATCTCTAAGCTTCTGAATATTTGCACCTTCTTTTGCCATAAATGTATGTCTGATTTGCTTATCAAATCTTGTATAGTAATCTACTACCTCAATAAGCACTTCATTAATTCCCCCAAAGTACTTATAAAGAAGTGCTTCTGACATATTTTCTTTAATAGCCAAATTACGTGTAGTAAGTGCAGATAATCCTGAATCACTTATTATCTCAATTGCCGATGAAATTATTCGGTCTTTTCTTGAAATAAAACTGTCGTTCAAAATACCCCTCATTTCTTGTCTTTTTTCCCCCCACAACTAGTTATAATTTTAGTCTATTTGGCATCTTTTGTCAAATAAAATAGGAG
>JAGALE010000058.1 GCA_017625335.1 Lachnospiraceae bacterium | reverse complement strand
TAAAGCTGTTTAATTCAGATATGTCTAAGCTTTTGGCAGGAGAAGAGATAGAGATGCCAACCTTCAACTTTAAGATTGGTAAGAAGGAATATAAGGGCAAGAAGATGAAGCTTAATGAGGGTGATGTTTTAGTTGCAGAAGGAATACATGCCCTTAATCCTCTTATGACTAGCGAGCTTCCTGATGACAGTAAATTTAAGGTTTATATTAGTGCTCTTACACAGCTTAACATCGATGAGCATAATAGAATTCCAACCACAGACGGAAGATTGATAAGAAGAATTGTAAGAGATGCTAGAACTAGAGGTAATGATGCCAGAGGTACTATAGGTATGTGGCCATCAGTAAGACGTGGTGAAGAAAAATATATCTTCCCATTCCAGGAGCAGGCAGATGCTATGTTTAATTCAGCTCTTATATACGAGCTTAGTGTAATCAAGCAGTATGCTGAACCATTATTATTTGCAGTTCCAAAGGATTGTCCTGAATACCTAGAAGCAAAGAGATTACTTAAGTTTTTAGATTATTTCTTAGGAATTGAGGTTACAAATATACCTAAGAATTCAATACTTCGAGAGTTTGTAGGTGGCGGTTGCTTTGACCTATAAAAAATAGTATTATACAAAGGACACGTTGGTTTATTCTGACGCGTCTAATGTAATTATAAAATAAGATTTTATTGTATGCGAAAAGGCAGATTCGGGTCTTTATATTAGACAATTTTGTAATCGAATTTGGCTATGGAGGAATAATTTATATGTGTGGAATATGTGGCTTTACAGGAAGGATTAACGACAGAGAAAATATTCTTACTAATATGATGAATAAGATAATTCACAGAGGACCAGATCAGGAAGGTCAGTATATTGATGAAGGAATCAATTTGGGATTTAGAAGACTTAGTATTATTGATCTTGATTATGGACAGCAGCCTATGCAGGATGAAACCGGTGATGTGGTTGTTGTATTTAACGGTGAAATCTATAACTATAAGGACATAAGAAGAGAGCTTATAGCAAAGGGATATAGCTTTAGTAATAATTCGGATACAGAGTGCTTGATTCACGGCTATAAGGAGTATGGTGAGGATTTAGTTAATCATCTTAGGGGAATGTTTGCTTTTGTTATCTGGGACAAGAAGGCGGGAAAGGTTTTTGGAGCTAGGGATCATTTCGGTATAAAGCCATTTTACTACGCAATAATAGATGGTGAGCTTATATTTGCATCAGAGATTAAGAGCTTATTAGAATATCCTAAGTATGATAAAAAGGTGAATCTTGAAGCGTTACAGGCGTATCTCACATTTCAGTATTCTGTGTTACCTGAAACATTTTTCAAGGGAATATATAAGCTTATGCCAGGACATTATATGATATTTAAGGAAGGAAAGGCTGATATTCATAGATACTTTGAACCTACCTTTGAGGCGGAGGAGGGACTTACCCTTGAGGAGTGGATTGACAGAATAGATGATGCTACTAAGGAGTCTGTAGATTATCATATGATAAGTGATGTGGAGGTTGCGTCGCTACTTTCTAGTGGGGTTGATTCTAGTTACTTAGTGTCTAGATATAGTGGAAGCAAGACCTTTACAGTTGGCTTTGAAAATGATGGACATGCTGAGATAGATTACGCAAAAAGATTGGCTAAGAAGCTAGAGCTTGAGAATTATTCCAAGACTATTACACCTGAGGAGTATTGGCAGGTGTTGCCATGTGTTCAGTATCACATGGACGAGCCTCTTGCGGATGCGTCATGCGTTGCCCTTTATTTTGTTGATAGAGAGGCTGCTAAGCAGGTTAAGGTGGTGCTTTCCGGTGAGGGGGCAGATGAGTTTTTCGGTGGATATAACATTTACCATGAGCCATTTTCGCTGAAGCCTTTCAGGAAGATTCCAAAGCCTGTAAAAACTGTTATGAGAGGATTGGCAAGCATTGCGCCGGATATTAAGGGAAAGAGCTTTATACTTCGTGGATGTACTCCCCTTAGAAAAAGATTTGTGGGTAATGCCTTTAGATTTAATGAGAAGGAAGCTGCTAAGATTATGAAGCTTGCTCCGGGGATGTCTTGCAAGTATATAGAAAAAATTACAGGTCCCTATTATGATAATGCAGAAAAATCTAATTATGATGACGTGACTACCATGCAGTATATCGATATGAACTTTTGGCTTATAGGAGATATTCTTCTTAAGGCAGATAAGATGAGTATGGCTCATTCACTGGAGTCCAGAGTACCATTTCTTGATAAGGAGCTTTTTGAAACTGCAAGAAGAATTCCTACAGAGTTTAAGATACATGGTAACACTACAAAGTACGCATTTAGAGAGTGTGCAAACAAGTATCTTCCTAAGGAGGTTGCGGATAAGAAGAAGTTGGGATTTCCTGTTCCTATTAAGGCGTGGCTTAGACAGGATGATTGCTATGAAAAGGTTAAGAAAGCTTTTACTAGTCAGGCGGCAGAAGAGTTTTTCTACGTTGATGAGTTAGTTAAGCTTTTGGATAAGCATAAGTCAGGAAAGAAGGATTATAGTAAAAAGATTTGGACTGTGTATATGTTTTTGATGTGGTACGATATATACTTTGCCCGACAATGAGTATGCTATGCATGTGATGTGTGGTCATGGCTGTTTTTTGCAAAAATATGAAAAATACAGAAAAAATATGAAAAATTTATACATTTTTCACAAAAATATTAATGACAAAAAATGACAAATAATATATAATTAAGGTATAAGTAAAAAGGCGGTTGAATTAGGGATTTCAGCCGCTTCTTTGCTATAAATTTATAATTTAATAGCTTGCTTGTCGTAACCATCCCTTTACCTATCTGCATATTTTGCATATGGCGAAAGGAGGAGGCCTATGAGTTACACTAATAAGGTTAATCTTCTGCAGATGCAGAGGTATTTTGAGGGACAGGTAGACAAAATTCGAGTTATCAGCGATTTAAAGCTAAGTGAGAACGAGTATAGAAGCCTAGGAGTCAGGCTGAAATCCTTAAGCTTTTTCGATGGTAGCGAGAAGGATATAGAGGATTATATGTTGTCAATATTAGTTTATTGCACATATTCTCTTATCTATGGTGATATAGGCACAAGCTTTGAAGAGGTCTTTTGGCAAGTGGTTCCTAAGAATCAGTATATGAAGAGGATGTATCTTAGAATGTATAAGGATGTTTTTTATTCCTATGGTATATCTATATATGACGTGCCACGCATTGATTTTCTTCCAAGGTGTATCCAGTTAACTGCAAGACACGCAGGTATACCAGACGAGGATAAAGCTATATATTACCAGATTTTAAGTAACTGTAGTTTTGATGATGAGGGAGATACCTACGGTATGGTTCGTGACGTACTTCCTCCAAGAACAAGATACATATTAGACATGATGGATGAAGTAAGCAGAGATAAGCTGCTTAGGGATTCCAAAGCATTAGTGGATGACGTGCTTAGCATGAATCAGACACACAACAGCGCATTTATTGACAAGTATCCTGATTTGGATTTAAACCTTATTGTGGATTGTATAATGTGGGGATTGGACAAAGATTTTGTCATGAAACAGGCATTTTAAAAAATGTGTAAGCCAGACTATAAGCCGGGTTATGTCGAGAGTGATTATCTATCTAGGCCTTATGTTACCACAAGGCTCAAGCGACCTACCTGAAGACCCAGCGGGCAACTGCATAGTCTTCTATTTGGTCTTGCTTCGGATGGGGTTTACAGAGCCAGCCTTGTTACCAAGACTGCGGTGAGCTCTTACCTCGCCTTTCCACCCTTACCTACCTAAGTAGGCGGTATATTTCTGTTGCACTAGCCTGGGAGTCGCCTCCACCGGACGTTATCCGGCATCCTGCCCTATGAAGCCCGGACTTTCCTCACCTGCCCAATGGCAGCCGCAATCACTTATCTGACTTACACAGTGTTTAGAGTAACACATAAGTGGATGAGTTTCAAGAAAATTAGGCCCAACTTGTCAGCAAAATTTTTACTAGAATTTATTACAAGGAGATTAATTGATGGACGCAATAGAATGCATAAAGTCTCGTAGAAGCGTTAGACGCTATACAGACGAAGTAATTAGTAAAGAGTTAATGGATTCCATTATCGATGTGGCGAGAACGGCTCCTTCCTGGAAGAATACACAGACTGCTAGATATGTGGTGGTTCAGGATAAGGCAATTATAGAGAAAATCAAGGATGAAACCTTACTTGGATTTGAAGGTAATATTAAGACCTTAGCGCAGTGTAATACCCTGGTAGTTCTCACCCAGATTAATGGAAGATGCGGATACGAAAGAGATGGATCCTTTACCACAAGCAAGGGCGCAGCATGGGAGATGTTTGATGCGGGAATTGCAGCACAGACATTTTGCTTGGCGGCACATGAAAAGGGCGTAGGTAGCTGCATACTTGGTATATTTGATGATGCAAAGGTAGCAGAGATAATCGATCTGCCTGAGGGACAGACAGTGGCAGCGCTTATTCCAGTTGGAATCCCTAAATTTATACCGGATCCTGTACCTAGAAAAGAGGTTAGTGAGCTGGTATCATACAAGTAGATACATATAGTGTTTGATGATGCAGGTGTATTGAACACCTAAGCTGATAGAAGAACTGTATGTATATAAAAAGCTAATATTGCACATTAGGTGCATTGGAGGGTTAAAGAGCACAGTTGTATGGGGACTGTGCTCTTTTGATCTTTGTGAAGCTTTTGTGTAGGAAGAAGCTAATGCTTGATTAATTAAGAAAATAATTGTATTATGTAGGGTGTGGTTTTTATTAGTAATATAGATTGGGCCAGGAGCAAGGAAATTGATTCACAGGCCCAGGCTAGAGAAGAAAGCAAGCTGTCGAAAGGCAGAATATGGGCCAGGAGCGAGGAAATTGATTCATAGGCCCAGGCTATAGAAGAAAGCAAGCTGTTGGATGGCGAAACATGGGCCAGGAGCAAGGAAATTGATTCACAGGCCCAGGCTATAGAAGAAAGCAAGTTGTCGAAAGGCAGAATTTGGGCCAGGAGCAAGGAAATTGATTCATAGGCCCAGGCTAGAGAAGAAAGCAAGCTGTCGAAAGGCAGAATGTGGGCCAGGAGCGAGGAAATTGATTCATAGGCCCAGGCTAGAGAAGAAAGCAAGCTGTCGAAAGGTAGAATGTGGGCCAGGAGTAAGGAAATTTATTCATAGGCCCAGGCTATAGAAGAAAGCAAGTTGTCGAAAGGCAGAATGTGGGTCAGGGGCAAGGAAATTGATTCATAGGCCCAGACTAGAGAAGAAAGTAAGCTGTTGGATGGCGAAACATGGGTCAAGAGCAAGGAAATTGATTCACAGGCCCAAGGCATTGAAATATAAGTTGTGATATACAGATTATAGAATACAAATATTTTATACAAGGAGAAAACCATGGATAAGGGAAGAACAGAACAGATTATAGAGAAGTTAATTGATTCAATTGAAAATGGTCAGAGCGTTCCTTTTGGGGCAGGTAAGGTTGCAGTAAATAAGGACGAAACCATTATGATGCTTAGAGAACTTGAAAGCATTGTTAATGGCGAGCTTAAGATATATAGAGAGTTTAATGATAGAAAGGGTAAGATTATCAACGATGCTAAGAAGGAAGCTGAGGAGATAATCTATGAGGCAGAGCAAACTGCCAGCCGTATTAGAGTTACTAAGAGAATGTCTACTATTGGCACGGCATTTAAAGCAGAAAGCTTAGATAAGGAAGAAAGAAAAGCTCTTAGAACTGCACATGATATTTATGCGGCATCTCTTATTTATACAGATGAGATGCTTACAGAGGTAAATGATGTGGTTGCTCAGGCCTATGACTTAGTAGCAAATCAGTATGGAATTATGATTAATACCCTTCAGGAGAAAGCAGAGCTTATTGCTAAGAATAAGGCAGAGCTTATGGGCAGCTTGAAGGAGTTAAGTAAAGAGGATAGATATACTCAGATATTAGAGTTAGGACAGCTTCTTTCCCACGAGCTTTATAATGAGCGTATGAAGGCTAGAGCTATGGAGGAAGATGGAAGCTATCAGATGAAGATGATGTTCGAGGAGCAGGTAGCTGCTACTCAGCAACCTGTAGATACAGCATTTGCAAACGTACAACCAGAGGTGACAGCAGATACAGCCTTTGTAAATGTACAGTCAGAAGCAACAGTGGATTCAGCCTTCACAAATGCACAGCCGGAGGCAGCAGTGGATTCGGCCTTTGCGAATGCACAGCCAGAAGTAGCGGTAGATTCAGCCTATGCAAATGTACAGCCAGAGATGGCAGTGGATTCAGCCTTTGCGAATGTACAGCCAGAGGTGGCAGTAGATTCAGCCTTCGCAAATGTACAGCCAGAGGCAGCAGTGGATTCAGCTTTCGCAAATGTACAGCCAGAGGCAGCAGTAGATTCAGCCTTCGAAAATGTGCAGCCAGAGATGGCAGTGGATTCAGCATTTGCAAATGTACAGCCAGAGATGGCAGTGGATTCAGCCTTTGCAAATGTACAGTCGGTAGCACCAACTCAGGGTCAGATGGCACAGCAAGTAGCACCAACCCAGGGCCAGGTGGCACAGACAACTGCGCCAACTCAGGCTACAGCTCAGCAAGCAAAGTATGTTCCTGATGAGGAGCATTCTATAAAGGCGGTTTCTAAGACTCTCGAAATGTTTAAAAACTATAGACCAGGTGGAAATAAATAGTGATGTAAAGATTATTCGTATCATGACACCAAATTATGTAAACTAATTATGAACTAGTTTTGTGGCGTGATTTGATTGCATAAAAATATAAATCTATATAATTATTTGCGATGTTATGTAAACTGATTTGTGAAAAATTGGGGACTAAGATAAGGAGAAAAAATGGAAAAATTTCAGTTTTATGAGAGAGAAATAAACTACTACGAGACAGATAAGATGGCAGTAGTGCATCACTCAAACTATGCTAGATACTTAGAGGAATGTCGTATAAAGATGCTTCAGCATTATGGTATGCCTATGGAAATGTTCGAGGAGATGGGATATATGATTCCTGTACTTGAGCTTCATGGAGAGTTTAAGGAGAGCATACGTTTTGGAGAGACTATTAAGATAGTTGCCAAGGTGGAAAAGGTTACACCGCTTAGATTTTATTTTGACTATGTTATATACGATGAAACTATGACACATATTAAGCATAAGGCAAAGACCTCACACTGTTTCATAAACAACAAATTTCAGCCAGTAAGCATGAAGAAGGTGGCGCCAGAGCTTTATGAGAAGTTACTTTCAATGGTAGAGGGGGACGAAGATGTTAAGTAGAGCACATGAAGGAAAGACAAGCTTTTCCTGCGAGGTTTTTCCGCCTAAGAGAAATGATGATATATACGAGATTTATAAGACACTAGATGAGATTAAGCTTCTAAAGCCAGATTTTATCAGTGTTACCTATGGAGCAGGTGGTAGCAATTCTAAGAAGACAGCTACCATAGCTGCCTACATACAAAATATTTGCGAGGTTGAGGCTCTTGCTCATATGACGGCGGTTGGTATGGACCAGGAGGGCTTAAATAGTCTTTTGTTTGAGCTTAAGAAGAAGGGTATTAATAATGTTCTTGCCTTAAGAGGTGACCAGCCTAAGACCATGAGTGATGAGGAATTTGAAAACAGATATTTCAGATATGCCTCAGACCTTATTCCTAAGATTAAGGCATCGGGAGATATGTTTATAGCAGGTGCTTGCTATCCTGAGGTGCATCCTGAGTCTGCAAACCAGGATGAGGATATTAAGTATCTTATAGAGAAGGTTGATAAGGGACTTGATTGTCTTATTACACAGCTTTTCTTTGACAATAATATATTCTACAGCTTTATGGAGAAGCTTGATAAGGCAGGTATAAATGTTCCTGTTCACGCTGGTATTATGCCTATTACAGGTGCTAACCAGCTTGGAACTACAGTTAAGCTGGCAGGTTCATCAGTGCCTAATGCACTTAGCTCAATCATTGCTAAGTATGGTGATAATCCAGCGGATATGAAGAAGGCAGGAATAGAGTATGCTATTAATCAGGTGGCTGATTTAAAGGCGAATGGAGTTGCTGGTGTTCACATTTATACTATGAATAAGGCGGATGTGACAATGGCTATACATGAGGCTACCTTTGCATAGACAATGAGTGAGAGTTGCTAACCCAGTACATAAATTTGTGCTGGGTTTTCTTATGTAACGATGGGGTAAGGGGCGTTTTTAACTTTATTGGCCGACCTGCCTAGGGTCAGTCCACGCTGAAATATGAGTCGTGCCGACAGCCTCGCAACAAGTTGCTCGGTGTCGCGACATTCGTCGTATACATCTTCGCTGGAATATGCCTGCGTGTGAGTAAACTCCCAGCAGTCATAACCAGCTCATCTGTGCACGACTCATTGTAACGCGCAGCATAGTCCCGACCACTGTCGCGGTCGGAATAAAATTTTGTTGCGCTACCCCTTACCCCATCTGTATTCTGAGAAGTCGCACAAATGTTATGCACTGGGGCAACTCTCACTATGGCCTTCGGCCATGTATAGTGCAAGGTAGCTATAATGTTTTGCCTTAAGGAGAAAAAGTGTAAAAAAATGTTAGGAAATGTGCTGATTTTGTATTTTTAATCGTTATATATATGAGATCTCAAAAAGAATGACAAGGAGGAAATGATGTGAGTAATGAGGAACTATTAAAATTATATGACCAATATTCAGAGCATGTATTCAGACTTGCCTGTAGCTTCCTTGGGTCACCAGTAGATGCAGAGGATATGGTTCAGAATGTATTCCTGAAAGTATATGAAAAGCAATGTAATATTGATAAAGGAAAGGAGAAGGCTTTTCTTCTTAAGGTGACTGCGAATTGCTGTCGGGACTATTTGAGACAAGCAAATAAAAGGCGTGTATTAGCCTATGATGATGTGGAAAATGAGTTATACTATGAGAGCTTATCATCTGAAGAATCTGAATTGCTACAAGCAATTATGAATCTTCCAAGGAAGTATAGAATTGTAATACATTTGCATTATTATGAGGGATATACATTTAAGGAGATAGGCCATATTTTACATCTTTCACCTTCGGCTGTGTCCATGAGAATTCATCGTGGACGAGAAGAATTAAAAAGGATTTCAAGGGAGGTATGATTATGAAGGATATTTATAAAAATACATTTAATAAGATTAATATCAATGAGCATAAGAAAAATGAGATGAGAAACAACCTAAAGGAGCTTCAGGTAAGTAAAGGGAAAAAGGTACCTGTTTGGATGAAAGTGTCTGTGGCAGCTGCAATGATGGTAGCGGTTTTGATGTGCATTCCAACAACACGCACTATTGCCGCAAATGCTTTGAAATATGTGACAGGTGTGTTTAAATTTAGCGATGGAAGTCAGGTCTCTGTTGTACAGAATGATACTAAAGATGAGGTATCAGTTGCTGTTACAATGGATGTAGATGAACAGGGATATGTTGAGGTTGTTGATGAAAGGATATACTTCGTTCATAATAACAGTAAAATGGATGTTACAGATTTTTGTAGTGAAACAAAGTATTATCAATATGAGGAAATCGATGAGAATGGCTACAAGCATATGATTTTCGTAGGTGGAACATTTGAATATGCTGGCTGGGTAGAGCTATTATTTGATTCAGAGGGAAAATATATTACCAATCGAATGAGTGTACCTGGTGATTGTGATACATGGGTGGAGCTGGCTATGGACTCCGCGGGTGTTCCTACTGGTAACCCAGAGCTTGATAAAGAATTTTTGGAATAGTATTATGTACAGGTGAATTTGAAAGGCCACGTGAGTTTTGCTCACTTGTGGCCTTTTATATTTGCAGGTATATAATGTATTGTGCAGGGTGGTCATTGTATTTTACCTTATTGGTGGGTTTTTGAACTTTATTGTGAGGCAGATTTGTGATAATATTTTTTTAGATATTGTATAAGTATCTAAGACGCGGGGAAAGAAAAGGAGAAATGATATGAACTTAAAGAAGAATATTGTAAGTATTGCGTTAATTGTTGTAGGTGGTGTGGTTTGCCTGTTTCATCTGGGGATTAAGGCTAAAAATATGATATTTATGGCTGGAGCAGAGGAAACAACAGGATATGTTGTAGATTTGCAAACCAGGGAAACTACTTCGAAAAGTAGAAGAAATACTATTACTACTAAAAATCATGTGATATCAGTGGAGTATACTGTGGATGACCAGGTATATACTAGAGTATTCAACTCAGGTTCCTTTGGCATAAGTGAGGGCAGAAGAGTAACTGTGTACTATAAGGAGAATAATCCTAGTAAGGCGATTGCTGATATAGAGATGGAGAAGGAGCTTGATTTTGTGTATCCGGTGATGCTTGGAGTGGGTATACTATTTTTATTTGCAGATAAGAAGGAAGAGGATTAAAGGTTTTATATTATTAGGAGGTACTTATGAAGAGAGAAAGCAAAGCATTTATGGTTATATATGCTATCTTTATGGTGGTTTCTGTATTTTTCTTTTTGACTGCACAGGATATAGGCCAGAGTGCCCTTAGAAATCAGCTGATTAAGATGGTGTTCGTGGTAGGGTTCGGTGTGGCTTGTTTGGGTATGGCTATATATAAATTAGTGAATTTGATAAAGTCTAAAGGTGGCTATACATTTAAGGAAATATTTTTTGACATTATAATTGGATTTGCTTTTGGAGCATTGATTTGTTGGGCCGGAATTTGGATTGTTTCTGGATGTATTAAAGATATGAAGGAAGGTTATCAGGTTTATTACATAAAGGATGCTAAGATTGAGTATGCAATAAATCAGAGTACAAGCCGTGGAAGCTTTGATATGAAAAGTAAGTACAAGCTAATGGGTAAGTGTGAAGGACAAAAGGTAGAGTACAATGTTTACAATACTGACTTTCCTGAGAGTCTAAGAGATTTAATTAATGATGAAGCTCCAGATATGGTGGTATATTATTACCAGCATAGTAATACTATATGTCAGATACAAATTCATTTTTCTAATGGAGTTAGAGTGGTTCCACAGGGAGATGAAGTCATAGGTGGTGATGTGGATTTGATTGAGAGTGAGTCAGATGTGGTAGGATACGAATCACCTAAGGCTTATGAGGAAATAAATGTAACTGATGCAACAGATTATGAGATAATAATAGGTGGTTATTATCCTGAGGTGGCTACCGGATTTTTGTCGAAAAATGGTCTGTTTTATTCGGAGATACAAGATATAAAATTAGAAGATGAGACAATAGAGGAGATTAAGACTTATTTTAATATAACAGATGAACAAAGCTATAGTATATATAAGAGCTCAAAGGGAAATGTTATTGTGATGATTTTCGGGAAGACAGATCTTATTATACAGGATGTGAGAGCATTTAAGGTTGTGCAGTAGAAGGTGCTATGATAATGATATATCTGGTGAAATAAGTGACGAGGATAAAATGTATGTAGAGAAGGCGGAAATATTTCCGTCTTTTTCTATTGACAATAAATAGGTAATATGTTACCTTATGGAAAAGAGTAATATATTACCTATTTGGAAGGAGGCAAAAATAATTGAATATTAATGAAGTAATAAGAAGCGACAAGGTGGATTTCACCGGCATTGAACCGTCATACTTTTTGCTAGGCCTTTTAAGCGCATTTGACAACAGATTTCAGGCTATGGCGGATAATGACATGAAGGAGATTAGCTGGAAGCAATTTTTTGCAATCATATGCATCGATATGTGTAAGGAAAGTCCTACGGTGAAGGAACTGGCTGAAATAATGGGAAGCTCACATCAGAATGTAAAGCAGATATTGCTTAAGCTGGAAAAGAAAGGTTTTGTGCGCATAGCTGTGGACGAGAAGGACAAGAGGAAGCAGCGTATAGAGATTACTGAGTATTGCAGAGAGTTTTGTCAGAGGAATGATGAGATGAGTACAAAGATTATGACCAAGATGTTTGAAGGTATTCCAGAGGAACATATACAGATAACTATAGCTACCATTATAAAGATGGAAGATAACCTTAAGAGTAGGGTTAATGAAAATGTTGAGAAAAGATAGAGTTTTATATATGGAGGATAAGAAGATGGGTAATGAAACAATAGTAATTTATAATTCACAGACAGGATTTACAAAAAGATATGCACAGTGGATTGGAGAAGATTTAGAGTGTGAATGTGTTGAATTAGGTGATGCCGGTAAGCTTGATTTTGACAAATATAGCACCATAATATTTGGTGGATGGGCCCTAGCAGGAAGCGTTAGCAAATTAAAGTGGTTTAAGAATAATATGAAGAAATGGAATGATAAAAGATTAGCAGTATTTTGTGTGGGTGGTAGTCCTAATGACAACCCGGACATAGAGGTATCTATGAAGAAATGGTTTACAGAGGAGGAGCATAAGAGAGTAAGCATATTTTATTGCCAGGGCGGTTTTAATTATGAGAAAATGTCTGCACCTTCGAAGGCCATGATGAAGATGTTTGTAGGTTCCCTTAAAGCCAAAAAGGATAAAACTGAAGAGGAAAAGATTATGGTAGAGATGATCTCAAAGTCCTATGATATATCTGATAAGAAGTATATTGAGCCTATAGTAAAGTGGGCAAAGGGTGAGTAGGAGGCAACTCTACTTTCCGTAGGTAGTAAACCATACATCCTTCAGGTATGATATACATACGGAGGTGCATAATATGAATCAATATGTTACAGGTGCAGTCATTAAGGAATTGCGTGAAAAAAATCATATGACACAGGCTGATTTAGCAGAGAGATTAGGAGTTTCAGATAAGGCCATATCAAAATGGGAGACGGCCAAGGGCTATCCGGACATTTCCTTGCTAGAACCTTTGGCAAGTATTTTGGGTGTTTCCATAACAGAGCTTATCTCTGGAAATGCCGTTAGTAATGTAAATGTATCAGCAAATATGCTACGGTCAAAATTCTATGTATGCCCAGTATGCGGAAATGTTATTCATAGTATGGGAGAAGCGGTTATAAATTGTCACGGGATATTACTTTCACCTTGTCAGGTCGAGGAAACAGATGAGAACCATATGATATTCATTGAAAGAGTTGAAGATGAATACTATGTTCGCATAGATCACGATATGACTAAGCAACACTATATATCCTTTGTGGCTGCATTATCATCAGATAAGATACAGATGGTAAAGCTGTACCCAGAGGGAAATGCTGAGGCAAGAGTGAAAATAAATGGAGTAAAAAAGATTCTGTTTTATTGCAATAGAGATGGTTTGTTTTCTATAAATGTTGTGAGGGGGATTGATGACAAGCAGACCTCTTATGATGACGTAGAAGAACGTAGGGCGTTAGAGCAGGCAGCGAAGACGTTGTTTGTATAAATTGAGATGGTATATAATGAATAAAGCAAAGGGAGTTTAAAAACTCCCTTTTTAGTTGCTGTTTTTGTCTATATCTATTGCAAACGCAAGTTCGGCATGCTACAATAAGAACATAAGTTCGATAAAATAAGGGGGATACGTGTTATGGGTAAGATGGTAAAAGAAGTAATACATGCAAAAGATATTGATATCAGTATATATACAACTGATTTTGAGAATGAGTATATATCGCTGACTGATATTGCGAGATACAAGAGCGATGAACCAAAGGATGTAATTCAAAATTGGATGAGAAGAAAAGATACTATAGAATTTTTGGGATTGTGGGAAATGTTACATAATCCGGATTTTAAAGGGGTCGAATTCGACGCCTTTAAAAATCAAGCGGGATCAAATGCTTTTACATTATCTCCACAAAAGTGGATTGAAAACACCAACGCTGTAGGAATCGTATCTAAATCTGGAAGGTATGGTGGTACATTTGCACATTCTGATATTGCTTTTGAATTTGCATCTTGGATTTCAGCAGAATTCAAACTATATATTATTAAGGATTATAAGCGTTTAAAAACTGATGAGAATAGCAGACTGTCCTTAGACTGGAATCTTCATCGCGAGATATCCAAGATTAATTATCGTATACATACAGACGCTATAAAGGATAATCTAATATTGCCTGAGCTCACACCCGCACAGATATCCTTTACATATGCTAATGAGGCTGATATGCTAAATGTAATCCTATTTGGTATGACAGCTAAGGAATGGCGAGATAATAATAATGGTAAACATGGAAATATACGAGATGAGGCATCTATTAATCAATTGCTTGTATTAGCTAATTTGGAGAGTTACAATGCAGTATTGATTAACCAGAATAAGTCTCAGAAGGATAGAATGATATTATTGAGAGAATTGGCTATAAGTCAATTGCGAACAATTAACGGATTGAGTATTGCCAGTTTGCCGAAGAATGATTAGGGAGAGAACAAATGAACCAGAGACCGGATTTAAATACAAAATTAGACGCAGAAACCTTTCGAAACTATTACTACTTAAAGGAGGAACTAGTAGGCTTTTGTAGAGAAAATAATTTGCCTGTGTCAGGTGGAAAGCTAGAGCTTACAGATAGAATTGCCTGCTTTTTAGATACAGGGAAGGTGATAGAGACATCTACCAAAAGAAAAGCAACAGTAGATGTTGGTGTAATTACTGAGGATACAGTTATAGAAGCTAATATTGTATGTTCTGAAAAGCATAGGGCATTTTTTAAAGAGAAAATCGGTAAAAGCTTTTCCTTTAATGTTGGGTTTCAAAAATGGTTAAAGGCAAATGCGGGGAAAACTTATGGGGATGCAATCAATGCCTACTATGAGATTTTAGAAGAGAAGAAAATGGGGAAAACAACCATAGATAAGCAGTTTGAATATAATACATATATTCGTGATTTCTTTGAGGATAATCAGAGAAGAAGCTTGGAGGAAGCTATTACTTGCTGGAAATATAAAAAGAGTTTGCCAGGGCATAATGGTTATGAGAAAACTGATTTGAAAGCATTGAAATTGGACGATTAATTGCATATTGTAAATGGCATTTAAACTAGTTATAATTAAACTAGTCAAAATAAAATTTGAACGGGGTGATTGATATGTCAGATGTTAATGCAATTAAAGAATTATATAACAAATGTAAAGAGTTGGATGCGGAAGATACAATGGAGCTTGCTTTAAATGCGGAAACAGAGGAAGAACAACGTTTTATTGAAATGATCAGTGATTATATATTGCAGCTTAAACAAAAAGAAGTAGTAGCGCAGGGGAAATTTTAATGAAAAAATATGTAATTTTTGCTGGTGTTAATGGAGCGGGTAAATCTACTTTATATAATACTTTAAAATTGAAAAACACATTGCCGCGAG
>JAGALE010000004.1 GCA_017625335.1 Lachnospiraceae bacterium | reverse complement strand
TGTCAACCATAACCGTTACTGTTCCATGTTGAATTCCGGTATCTATGGTTTTTCTAAATATTTTCTTCACCTCATAAGGATTTGCAGAAGTAGTAATATCCCAATCATTAGGAACTTTACCTAAGAGGCTATCTCTGACACAACCACCTACGATGTAAGCTTCAAAGCCGTGCTTATTAAGTTGCTCAATAATGTACTCCGCACCTGCAGGCATATTAATCTTGTCCATAGACATCCTCCTTTACTTACTTCTTCTCCTAGTTTGAGCCTATGGCAATGTTTCCTGCTCTATGGCCCAACTTCGCTCCACTTCTCCCACATATACTAATAGGAAATGAGCCTAGCGACATTCACCGCCTACCCATTTCCTATATTATGCTTCCTTCTTCTTACTTCCTAGTAAGCCTTTCCAAAGTAAACCATCTTCTTAGCAGGCTTTCCACAGTGAACACAAACCTCACCTAAGTTTTCCTGCTCAAATGGCATACATCTTGTAGTTGCACCAGTCTTATCCTTAATTGCAACCTCACACTCCTGGTCACCACACCACATACCCTTGATGAAGCCCTGCTTCTTCTCAAGTATATCTGTGAACTCATCCCAGTTAGTTGCCACATGAGTATTCTCTTCTCTATGTGCAAGAGCTCTGTCAAACATATCCTGCTGCATCTGCTCAAGAATTTCTCCAACCTTAGTGTTAAGGTCCTCAAATGCTACCACATACTTTTCTCTTGTATCTCTTCTTACAACTACAGCCTGTCCAGCCTCGATATCCTTTGGACCTACCTCTACACGAAGTGGAATTCCTCTCATCTCCTGCTCAGCAAACTTAAAGCCTGGGTTCTTGTCTGAATCATCAACCTTAACTCTGTAAGACTTCAAACTCTCTTTAAGCTCTGCTGCCTTCTCAAGAACTCCCTCCTTCTTCTGCATAATAGGAACTATCATAACCTGAGTTGGAGCAACTCTTGGTGGAAGTACAAGTCCTGAATCATCACCGTGAACCATAATAACAGCACCGATAAGTCTTGTTGTCATACCCCATGAAGTCTGATGTACATACTGAAGCTTATTCTCCTTATCTGTGTACTGAATGCCAAATGCTTTCGCAAAGCCATCACCAAAGTTGTGTGATGTACCTGACTGAAGTGCCTTACCATCATGCATAAGTGCCTCTATAGTATAAGTAGCCTCAGCACCTGCAAACTTCTCCTTGTCAGTCTTTCTACCCTTAATAACTGGCATAGCAAGTACCTGCTCACAGAAGTCAGCATATACATTTAACATCTGAATAGTTCTAGCCTCTGCATCCTCTGCAGTTGCGTGAGCAGTGTGTCCCTCCTGCCACAAGAACTCTCTAGAACGAAGGAATGGTCTAGTTTCCTTCTCCCATCTAACTACTGAACACCACTGGTTATAAACCTTTGGCAAATCTCTGTATGACTGAATGTCCTTAGCATAGAAATCACAGAAAAGTGTCTCTGATGTAGGTCTAACGCACATTCTCTCCTGAAGTGGATTAAGTCCTCCATGAGTTACCCAGGCAACCTCTGGCGCAAATCCTTCTACATGGTCCTTCTCCTTCTGAAGAAGACTCTCTGGAATAAACATTGGAAGATAAACATTCTCAACGCCTGTCTCCTTGAATCTTGCATCAAGCTGACTCTGAATAAGCTCCCAAATCGCATATCCTGCTGGCTTTAAAACCATACAACCCTTAACGCTTGTATAGTCTATAAGTCCTGCCTTTGTAACAACATCTGTATACCACTGTGCAAAATCTACCTCCATGGAAGTAATCTGCTCAACTAATTTCTTGTCTTTAGCCATTTTTATTTCCTCTCAATTCCTAATTAATATATATTATAATTATTTGTTTTCATAATAAGTTGGTCAACACCCAAACTATGCATACCCATATGCTACCTTACATCTCATCCCACATCTAGCAGGTCAAAAAACTGCTACGCAAAAGCTCATTCAAGCTTTCACCAGCATTTCATATTCTTCGCGCATGCCCATAATCATTTCATTTGCAACCAACTATTAGAACTCATCTAACTCTATAACCTCAAATGCTTCTCCCTCCGGCTCATGCTTAAACACCATATGCTCTCCGGTTACGGGATGGTCAAGCTCTATTCTAGAAGAGTAAAGTCCTATCTGCATATATCTTCTCTTGGTTTTGGCAAATCTAGGGTTGTACTTTGTATCTCCCCATATGCCACATCCTCGAGCAGCCATCTGAGCTCTTATCTGATGATGTCTTCCTGTAATAAGCTCAACTAACACATAGGATAAAATGCCCTCATCAGTCTCCATTACATCCAAAACCTCATAGCTAAGGACTGCCTTCTTAGCACCCTTGTCGCCCTTCTTGGCAATCTTTGCAGTATTAGTTTTTCCATCTCTTACAAGATAGTCAGTAAGCTCACCACACTCATCAGGAAGCTCTCCTGTAAGAATAGCCTGATAGTACTTGATTATATTTCCATCCTGCATATCATCGGACAATGCTGCCGCAGCCTCAGGAGTCTTGGCAAATATCATCACACCCCCTACGGGTCGGTCAAGCCTATGTATAACCGCAAGGTACGGCTCTTCATCTGATTCCTGCTTTTCAAATATGTAATTTTTAAGCAATGTTATCATGTCCTGATCATTAGACTTGTCCGCCTGTGACGGTACACCACAAGGCTTAACACATGCCAACATTACATCGTCCTCATACAAAATGTTTAGCTTCATTTTAATCACCTGTAATATTTACAAAAATATTCTATAAACATTGTTATCATGAAATGCTTTGCATTTAATATTATACCCTACCATATTTTATAACATCCATAAATGCAACACTATATATAAAAATATACCTTGATAGAATAACACCTTTATCTAAAAATTTCAACAATATGATTATTACATAATGTGTTTCATTCCATTTGAAACAATATATATTCCTATCAGGTATGCTGTTTCAACACCACAACATGTCCGTGGAGACTTATTTTCTTTTACGTTTCCCGAAGAGTCCCTTCTTAACCTTGGTAGCTGCAACCTCTTCATGTCCCTTCTGCAGCATTCTTATAGTTTCATCCAACTTCCTGTATCTTTCTTCCTCTTTTTCTTCCTTCTCTCTCATAACTGTATCAAATTGCTTCATCACGTCTGTAGTGATTTCCGACTTTATTGAGGAGGTTATAATATCCCTGTTTTCAACAAATGCATTTGCAACAATTTTGTTCATTAAATTCTGCATCTGAGCTGTTTTAAAATCCACAATTTTTAACTGATTTAAATACTGGGATGGATCCTGTCCTTCCTTATCTTCATCATTGTCACTTCTTACTTCTTCCATATCGCTGCGTTTCTCACTGTTGCCAACTCTTGCTTCCTCCATATCTCTGTGTTTATCTTCATAAACATATGAAACTGACTTATTTTCCTCACTCATACTTTTATGTTTTTCATCCACATCACAAAGCTCACTCCTGCTACGTACCTCTTCAGCCATCAACGACTGACTCTTGCTATGTACATCCTCATTCATTACCGCCTTAGTCTCACCATGAGCTTTTATCATTTCCTTATTACCATCTTTATCTCTAAGCATCTCCTTCTGTCTTTCTATCCCGTCCTTAATGTCCTTCAGGCTAAAACCTCTGTCTCTTAAGTCCTTAACCTCCTTGAACATTTTAATATCCCTGGCATCGTAGTATCTGTGGCCCATGGAGTTTCGCTTAATCTCAATTCCAAGCTCCTCCTCCCAATATCTTAGAACATGGCTCTCTACCCCAAGATTTTTAGCCGCATCCTTTATCATTATCATTTCCATAACATTCCTCCTACATATTCATTTGCCTCGTGGCTCGTCCTATATTGCAGTTTACTCCATCACATTTCCATAATACTGAAAATGCATCTCCCATCTCCAAAATATAAGAGCAGGGCATTCTGCCATCTCACACCTAGCCCATCATATGGCAAATTTATATAATATTTTCATACACCTTACATTATCACAGTACCAATTATATGGAGAGTTTTTTCGTCTACATTTTTCTTACAAATTTCTTTAAATTTCCTTACAACATTCTTTAAATTTCTAAGTATTGCATATTTTTCATACAATATATATAATCTATTTTATACTGCTAAATTATAAATGCGTTGCGATATATCCTATAGTTCCTGTTGCATCATAGCTTGCGTCATATTATATGACACGGGTTGCATCACACTATATGAGATGGTTTGAGTCATACTATATGGCGACTATTACACCAATCACACATTTATAATTAGCATCCACGAATCATTTGGGAGGACATTTTATGTTTAAGAAAAAATTGAAACAGTTTACAGCCATAGCTCTTGTGGTTGCCATGACATTTTCCATGACAGGCTGTGAAAAGAATCGTAATTCTTCATCTGCCAAAAAAGAGCAGGAAAAGTTTGATACCTACCTTCAGGAAAGCTTTGAGGAGTCTGTTACTGATGACACCGTGACTCTTCACTATTCTATAGCTCATCCTGAAAACTACGGCATCACACCTCCAGAGGTTACTCTTGGAGAGATTGACTTTAGCGAGGAAACCTTAGCTGAGGAGGTTGCAGAGATTGAGGAGGAGATGAAAGAGCTTGAGAGCTTTGACTACGAGCTCCTTACTGATGACCAGCAGCTTACCTACGATATTGTAAAGGATTTACTCAAAACCAACTTATTATCATACGATAATCCATATCTTTACGAGCCATTTGCTTACACAAGCGGACTTCAGTCTAATCTTCCTATTACAATGTCTGAGTATACATTTTACGATGAGGACGATGTAAAGGATTACCTGATACTTTTGAATCAGGTTCCTGATTACTATCAGCAGTGCTTGGATTTTGAAAAGGTTAAGTCTGAGAAGGGCTTCTTCATGTCAGACGCAAGTGCTGACGAGGTTATAAGACAGTGTCAGGAATACATCGCAGACCCTGAAAATAATCTTCTCATCGCTACATTTAATGATAGAATCGGTGATGTTCCAGGTATGACTCCTGAGAAGATTGAGGACTATAAGAAGCAGAACCACGACGCAGTTATCAACTCTGTAGTTCCTGCTTACGAAAATGTTATTTCCACATTTGAAAGCCTTAAGGGAACAGGCAAGAATGACCTTGGACTTGTACATTTTGAAGGTGGTGCTGACTACTACAAGTACCTTCTTAAGAGTAAGGTTGGTACTGACAAGACTCCAGAGGAGGTTATCACTAAGCTGGATGCTGAAATTGCTGAGGTTATGCAAGAGCTTTACGGACTTGCAATGGTTAACTACGCTGCCTACGAAGGCTATATGACAGATTACGAATCTCTTTATGGTGATTTAGATACTGTTGAAACTATTAGATACTTCGAGGATATGTGTGTGGATAAATTCCCTGAGATTCCTGAGATTAACTTTACTGTTACTCCTGTTCACGAGTCACTTGAGGGAATTGTAAGCCCAGCATTTTATATGACTCCACCTATGGATGATTACGCTAATAACTCAATCTATATTAATGAGGGTTCAGACAGCTCATCAGGTCTTTGGAGCACACTTGCTCATGAGGGAATTCCTGGACATATGTATCAGTTTGTATACTTCCTGTCTAATGATCCTGAGCCACTCCGTACACTTCTTAGCTTCAACGGTTATCAGGAGGGTTGGGCTACCTATGTAGAGCTTATGTCCTATGATTACTATGACAAATATGCAGATGAAGCGTATGCTGACATCGAAGCAATCAATGGAAAGTTAAATCTTCTTGTAAGTGCAAGAATTGAAATTGGTGTAAACTATGAGGGCTGGAACCTAGAGGAAACAGCAAACTATATGAACACTAACGGCTTCAACGGCGAGGCTGCTCAGGAAATCATGGACTACGTTATTGCAGAGCCTGGTAACTACCAGATGTACGTTTTAGGCTGGCTTGAATTTGAGGAGCTTAAGGAATACGCACAGGAAGAGCTTGGAGATAAGTTCAATGAGGTTGAGTTCCACAAGGTAATTCTTGATGCAGGTCCTTGTCAGTTCTATATACTTGAGGATTTAGTGAAGGAATATGTGAAGGAAAATAAGTAAGCGGCTAAATTATTACACATATTATTCTGTAATATATCTTTGATTGTTTGACTTTAAAGAAATATATATTTTTTCTGCCAGTAGGTATTACCTGCTGGCAGATTTTTTATTGTTACAATTTTCATGTATTCTCCTACCTGGGCCTATGAGTATACTTCTTCCTCTATGGCCCAATTTCATCCCTTCTACAGCTTGCTCTCTTCTCCCACCTGGGCCTATGAGTATACTTCCTCCTCTATGGCCCAATTTCATCCCTTCTACAGCTTGCTCTCTTCTCCCACCTGGGCCTGTGAGTATTCTTCCTCCTCTATGGCCCAACTTCATCCCTTCTACAGCTTGCTTTCTTCTCCTACCTGGGCCTATGAGTATACTTCTTCCTCTATGGCCCAATTTCATCCCTTCTACAGCTTGCTTTCTTCTCCTACCTGGGCCTATGAGTATTCTTCCTACTCTATGGCCCAATTTCACTAAAACATTACAACAAAAAACTGCGGTATGTGAGTAATACTCACATACCGCAGTTTTGGTTTATCTATGCACGAATCATTATATCGTACAAAATATTATTATAACTGTGGACCAGCACTTACAAGTGCCTTACCAGCCTCGTTACCCTCATACTTAGCGAAGTTCTTGATGAAACGTCCTGCAAGATCCTTAGCCTTAGTCTCCCACTCAGAAGCGTCAGCGTATGTATTTCTAGGATCAAGGATGTTAGTATCAACACCTGGAAGCTCTGTTGGAACCTCGAAGTTGAACATAGGAATAACCTTAGTATCAGCCTTCTCGATTGAACCATCAAGGATTGCATCGATGATACCACGAGTATCCTTAATAGAAATTCTCTTACCAGTACCATTCCATCCAGTGTTAACTAAGTAAGCCTTAGCTCCACTCTTCTCCATCTTCTTAACAAGCTCCTCAGCATACTTAGTAGGATGTAACTCTAAGAATGCCTGACCGAAACAAGCTGAGAATGTTGGAGTTGGCTCAGTGATTCCTCTCTCAGTACCAGCAAGCTTAGCAGTGAATCCTGATAAGAAGTAGTACTTAGTCTGCTCTGGAGTAAGAACAGAAACTGGAGGAAGTACTCCAAATGCATCTGCTGAAAGGAAGATTACGTTCTTAGCTGCAGGTGCTGCTGAAACTGGAGTTACGATATTGTTAATGTGATTGATAGGGTAAGAAACTCTTGTGTTCTCAGTTACACTACCATCAGTGAAATCAATCTTACCATTTGCATCAACTGTAACGTTCTCAAGAAGAGCGTTTCTCTTGATTGCATTATAGATATCTGGCTCTGAATCCTTATCAAGGTCGATAACCTTAGCGTAGCATCCACCCTCGAAGTTAAATACGCCGTTGTCATCCCAACCGTGCTCGTCATCACCGATAAGAAGACGCTTAGGATCTGTTGATAATGTAGTCTTACCTGTTCCTGAAAGACCGAAGAAGATAGCTGTGTTCTCACCGTTCATATCAGTGTTTGCTGAACAGTGCATTGAAGCGATACCCTTAAGTGGAAGGTAGTAGTTCATCATAGAGAACATACCCTTCTTCATCTCTCCACCATACCAAGTGTTAAGGATTACCTGCTCCTTGCTAGTGATGTTAAATGCTACAGCTGTCTCTGAGTTAAGACCTAACTCCTTGTAGTTGTCAACCTTAGCCTTTGATGCATTGTAAACTACGAAATCTGGCTCGAAGTTAGCAAGCTCCTCATCTGTTGGGATGATGAACATGTTCTTAACGAAGTGTGCCTGCCAAGCAACCTCAACGATGAATCTAACTGCCATTCTAGTGTCTGCGTTAGCACCACAGAATGTATCTACTACGAATAATCTCTTATTTGAAAGCTCCTTAACTGCGAGATCCTTAAGAGTGTTCCAAACCTCCTCGCTCATTGGGTGGTTGTCGTTCTTGTACTCATCAGTTGTCCACCATACAGTGTCCTTTGAGTTCTCATCCATAACGATATACTTATCCTTAGGAGAACGTCCTGTATAGATACCAGTCATAACGTTAACAGCGCCAAGCTCTGTCTCCTGACCTACCTCATAACCCTCTAAGCCAGCCTTTGTCTCCTCAACGAATAACTCCTCAAATGAAGGATTGTGAATAATCTCTGTGCTACCAGTAATACCATACTTCTCTAAGTTGATGTTTGACATTTACTTTTTTACCTCATCTTTCTTTATAGTGTATTTTTTATTTTAGCATCTTTTCCTACAGTCCATACTAACGAAAAGTATGGGCATTATAATACGATACTAACCAGTTTCATATTATACAAGATAGACAGGCTTCTCGTCAACAACTTCCTTTGAAAATATAATACAAAAAAAGATACAAAATATAAGGCGATAATCTAGTAAATTTACCGGTATAACTGCAGATTTTTCTAAATCTTTTGCTAGTCTTCTCTCGCGGGTATACAACTTGACTTAACTGCTCTCATACCCGCGTAAGCTCTATTTTTAGCTTCCCCCGGGTATACAGCATCACTCACTGCCACCCCATACCCGCGCAGACTCTTTTTCTACCTTCTCGCGGGTATACAGTATCACTCACTGCCACTCCATACCCGCGCAGACTCTATTTTTATCTTCCCTCGGGTATACAGCATCACTCACTGCCACTCCATACCCGCGCAGACTCTTTTTCTACCTTCCCCCGGGTATACAGCATCACTCACTGCCACTCCATACCCGCACAGACTCTATTTTTACCTTCCCCTGGGTATACAGCACCACCTATCTCCACTACATACCCGCATATGCCTGCTTTTTACCTTCCCTCGGGTATACAGCATCACTCTCCGCCACTCCATACCCGCGCAGACTACATTTTGACTCTACCCTTACCTCTTGTAAGATACAAAAATCCCAAGAATGCAATCAGTCCCATCAACACACATGAGTACCAGTACTCAGGTATCTGCACGAAGAAAAACATAAATACCGTCACAAAAAGCAGCAAGCCAACCATCACCGGAGCAAATTCAAAGTAGAAGCTTCTCTTGGCCAAATCCTGCTTCTTAGTCAAATAGCTTGCCAGTGCAAACAGTAGCAGTCCAATTCCTATATACCCTAGTGCATAGCCCATGTAAAGTGCTGGTCTGCTCATGCCTACTACACTGTCGGTCCAACAGGTTCTGCCTAATACAACATATGTGCTAAGCTCATATTTATCACCCTGATAATACGCATCATAGAGAAGATTTCTATCCATCCAATAACCTTCCGGTCCCCATGCGCCTTGAAATACTTGATAGTTTTTTCCACCTACACCATACATTTTTATAAATCCTACGAACTTATTGAAAATGTTATCCTTACCGAACATCACTGCCTCGTAAAGCCAATTTATGCTACAGTAAAACATTGCCATACAGCCTGTGGCGGTAATAATCTTAAGATCTCCCCTAACCACTGTTGATTCTAAGAAATACATTATTCCCAACACAAAAATCACATAGCAGCTAAGTGTAAATCCATATCCAAACATTGTCTGTCCCATCCAAGGGAGAGTTATGTCAAAATCCTTTAAGTAAGTGTAAAATCTCACATAGGTCACCACGCAAGCTATAACCACTGCTGGAATCACCGTAGCCACATCCATAAGAAATCGATAAAGAACTACTTTCTCTCTCTTCACTGGCAAGGTTTCTAAGAACTCTCTCTCCGACTTATTACGCTGTCCCCACAGCATAATACCATGTAGAATTATGAATCCTAATATGAACATCTTCGGGTATTCCACTAAAAACTGACCAGTTGCTCCCGATATATTTTCCACTGCTGTTTTAAGTATTAATGGTATAAGACTATCCATGGTCTCCGGATAATTCTGCTGAAGGTGAAGAATTTCCGACTTAATATAATTATCCAGATAAAACTGATTACACTCAAACACATTTCTAATCATTATTGCCACAAAAGCAGCAAAAGCCACCACATAATACTTGTAATTTAGTTTAAGCCACCTCTTCATCTAGCTCTCCTCCTTTCCTGTCTTGGGAGCCATGCTAATTGCTCCTAGTTTCATATTATTATCAAACCAAATTCTCATCTAGCTCTCCCCCTTTCGTGTTTCAAGAGCAATGTACAGCTCCTCCAAACTCATATCAAGCTCCTCCATGTATCCTGCCCCAAGATCCTTTAACCATTTCTCCTTCTTACTGTCGTAACCTTCTATTATAAGTGTATACACACTTCCCACCTTACTAAAACTTAAAACTGTTTCCCTAGACAGAAGCTTCTCATCTACGCCATTTTCGAACACTACCTGTAGCTTAGTTAAGCTTTCCTTAAGCTCATCCAAGCCAGACTCACTTCTTACCTTACCATTATCAAGTATAGTAATAGTATCGCAAAGCTTCTCCAAATCACTTAGGTTGTGAGAGCTGATTACAACTCCAATATTTTCCTTTTCAACCTCTTCAACCAATCTCTCCAAAAATATTTTCTTCGCCACCGGATCAAGGCCTGAGGTTGGTTCATCTAAAAGTAGGTACTCTGGCTTCTTCGCTAACTCCAGCATAAATCCCAGCCTCATCTTCTGACCCTTAGACAAAGAATCAATTTTCGCACCTAGCTCCAGCTTGAATTCTTGATTAAGCTTCTCGAATTTATCCTTATCAAAACTTGGAAAATATGTTTCGTACACCTTTAGCATTTTCTTTATAGTGTATCTACCTATGTATTCATTGTTGTCAGACACATATCCTATTTTTTCTTTGAGACTTGGGTTGTTGTAAATACCTTCGTATTGCACATTGCCTTTCTCTATGTTTACTCCTGTTTCTTTTATCTTTTGCTTATGGTTCTCATCCAAATTAGCTTCCTTTTTGCCTGCACCTGTGACCACATTACTTTCTTTATTTGCACCCACACCATTTTGAGGGAGTGTCTCCCTACCAACTCCCGAGACAATAATTCTTCCTTTCTCCGGCTTATATATTCCTGCCATACATTTTATAAGGGTTGTCTTGCCTGCTCCATTATCCCCCACCAGCCCTTGAATCTGACCTGGCAAAACTGTAAGACTGATACCATCTATCGCTAATTTATCGTAGTAGCTTTTGCTTATATTATCTACCTTAATCATTATGTCATCTCCTCCTTTACAGCTTATCAACAACTTTATTGATCCGCTATCTAAGTATTCATTCTACCTACCGTTTGGCTTTCATTCCTTGCGTCAACAGCTATAATATCCCCTGCCCACTAGCTTAGTTTTCCATAAAGCTCCTTAATCATCGCTGTAACCTCATCCTCTCTAAGTCCCATCACCTTAAGCTCAAGCAATCCTGGTTCTAAGCTCTTCTTAGCAGCTTCAAGTCTTGCCACATCCGGCTTTCTGTCAGTTTCTCCTGCTATATACACTCCCTTGCCTCTTATGGTTTCTACAATCCCCTGACGTTCCAACTCCTGGTAAGCCTTTGCAACTGTACCCGGAGTAATATTCAACTCCAACGCTAGCTTTCTAACCGAAGGTATTCCCATACCAGGCTTAATATTTCCTTTAACCACATGATACTTAACCTGTTCCACTATCTGTTCGTATATTGGGGTATCCCTTTTCAAATCTAGTCTAATCAAACTATCACCTCCCTATAAAATATTTTCTCCCTCACTTGTATTTAGCTTGCTTATGGCAGCTTATTTACTATAAGTTTAAATCAAAATACATTAAATCCTAACTAATCAAAAAAACAGTGCGTTATAACTGTACCATTCGTATTGATACAGTTATAACACACCATTTTTTATATGTCAACTTTTTCTTTTCTCTTGGGTATGCAACTCTTCTCACCGACTCTTCATACCCTCGTGAACCTGTTTTTTATCTTCCCGCGGGTATACAGCACCACTTACCTACGTCCCATACCCGCGCAATGTCTATTTCTCTCTTCCCTCGGGTATGCAGCACCACTTATCTACGTCCCATACCCGCGCAGACTTTATTTCTATCTTCCCGCGGGTATACACCACCACTTACCTACGTCCCATACCCGCGCAGACTCTATTTTTAGCTTCCCTCGGGTAGACAGCACCACTTATCTACGTCCCATACCCGCACAGACTTTATTTCTATCTTCCCGCGGATATACAGCACCACT
>JAGALE010000057.1 GCA_017625335.1 Lachnospiraceae bacterium | reverse complement strand
TAATATCTAAATGTTGTTTTTCATGTATCTTATCTTTTATATACTGTATGGAGATAAAACTAAGGTCAGGTTGTATTATCCAAACTATGATTTACTAAGGTCAGGTTGTACTAGTTCAATAAAAAAGACAATTACCATAAACTGATAACTGCCCTTTCTGTTCTATTGTTGTCTACTTTTAATCCTCTAAGTATTCGTCATCTCCAAAGTCATCCTCTATTATCCACTCGATATTATCTATGAAAATGATTGGTACTGACTGTTCCTCAGATGCTGGGACAAAGTGATAATTACCGTAAACTATTAATTGCTCTGTTTCTTCTTCCTCTTTGATGACTTCATCTAGGGGTTTTGTATTCTTTACTGTGCCATTTGCCAGTTTAAAACTAAACTCTGCTTTACAGGTAAACCTTACAAAGTTTTCTAATGTTACCGCCACGACATCACCCGGACATACTGCATCAAAACCTTTATCACTGTAATCCAAATCTAATATTGATGTTGAAATATTTTGAATTAAGTAACCATATATTTTATTAGAAGACTTATATCTTAACTCTGCCACTACCTTAATTTTATCAGAGTCCACTCGTAGTCGCTCTTGAAAGTCAGGGTCTTCTATTAATCTGTCTGCTAAGCTCTGTTTCATTTCTTTGATACGTTGCCTAGTTTTTGAATCTGATTGCTCTGTTATTTCTGTTGTTTCTGTTATTTCTGTTATTTCTGATGGTAAACTACTTAACTCCATCTCATTATCTAAGACATACTGTAAAGTACTTCTGGGTGTTGTAGTGCTAAACTCATCTAAATAAGCCAGTGCCTCATCTATATTTGATTTCTTTACTGTTTTACGATTCTCTAGTTCTCTCTGTAGCCTAGTGATACCATATTTGTTTTTATGAGGCTTCTTTTTTAGATGATGTAAACGCTTCTTAATATCCTTTGTTTTTGTTCTTTCTAAAAGTGATTGCTCAAACTGTTCTATTTTTCTCATGTAAACTGTACCTTTCCTTTCTTAGACATGAAGTGTCTGATTATATTATCTGATTGCACTTACCATTTGAAATTAAGTGTTCTAGTACATTTGATGTTACTGTGTCAAAGCCTATTACTAAGGCTTTGGCTTTGAAATTATCTTCTACTTCGTATAAATGAAGTAAACTGTATTCAGCATAATCTGACCAGCTGCTTTCATGCCCTTTGTATTGCAATTCTAAAATGTAGCCATCTGTATGAAATGCTAAAAGCCTTTCAGGTGTAGCTTTTCTACTGATATCTAATTCTATCTTTGCATACTCATGTTCCCTTACTAACTTCTCCATATCCTCCAGTAATCTCCGTGTGTAATTTGTACCAGTGAGATTGTATGATTTACCATCTTTGATACAAACCAAACTCAGATTATAACTGTCTGCTGTAAATATTGCATCCATTGCTATGCCCCTTTTCTTTCCAACATCATTTTAAAATCATTAAGTAAAGACCTAATTCCATCTGTAGAATATAGAGAAAGCATTTTCATCTCTCTCAATATCTCCTTGTCCAACTTAGTTATTACTGTGCTGTCTGTCACTTCATATTCCTTCATTAAATTATACAAATTGTTTGTAGATTTCATTTACAGATTCTCCCTTCAAAATTTTTAACACAATTATTATCATTTAGATGTCATTTTGAAGGCTCAGTATAATGAAGTTTAAATGTATTAAGTGAACATCTCGCTTATGAAATGCTCCCTTAATCCTATGATATGACCTTACATGCTCTCACCATCTTCTTTTCTTCTGAAAACCCTGCCATATCACCTTGCTCATACTGTTTTACCATTCTGTAAAAGGTATTTGTTTTTAATCCCAACATGTCCATTGCCTTTAATGCTGTAAATTCTCCGGCTCTCCACCTTTTATATACATTTTCAAACAATTTAGCATCCACTGTAATAGGTTTTCTTCCTTTGTATACCCCTCTGGCTTTAGCGGCTTCAATTCCCTCTCTTTGTCTTTTTACACGTTTTTCCATTTCTTGTTCAGCAACAGCAGTATAAACTTCAATGATAATTCTATTTACCATTTCTAATACCCAATCATTTTGAGGGTCAATCTCAATAAGAGTTGTCGGAATCTCTAATATTCTTAGAATAATTCCATGGTCAGCAAACCACTGCATTTCATCTCTAATGATTTTCTTCGTTCTTCCAAGCCTATCCAACTCTTCAATGTACAATTCGATAATATCTCGCTCTTCTACATTCTTCTTACTGTTTATATAAGAAAGTCTTTGTAATATTGCTTTCATCATTTGATATTGCTCTCTATCATCTGTTTTACCAGTACACTTATCGCAGAATAAATTTTCAGCAGGTATATTATAGTTATCAAATGCAATAAGTTGCCTATCAAGGTTCTGTTCATCAGTAGACACTCTACCATAAGCAAATTTAATATTCATGAATTTCCACTTCCTCTCATTTTGTCGTTAGCTTATACCTTAATCAAGGTTACATATTTCTCCATTTCCTATGTCACATGACTTCTTCAATTATTTTTGAAATATTTCATTTTAAACCACCACCTTACTGACACACTTACCCTAAAAACACAGGGTTTCACTTTTTAATCAGCAAAACCCCATTTATCCCACTTCACACTCTCAAAACTCCGTGTGGGTCATTTTATGAATATATTGCAATTTAATACTCACTCGGAAAAAGCATTGTTATGTAGTGATCGTCCAGTGTTACATTTTCCGTTTTACCGTTCCAACTCTCAATTACCCATACTTTACCGGAAAATGTATAGCCGCCCTCTTCCATAGCATATGTCACTGATTTATACTTAGGTTCCTCTTGCTCCAAAGTGATTTTGTAAACAGTAACATTGTCATCAAAAGCATGCTCGGCTTCTACAGTAAATACCTGTAACGAGTCCATCTCAATCCCAAGCTTATTCAATTTTTCTTTTTGCTGAAATACTATACCAAATAAACCAGCTATTAGCCTTTGAGAAAGCTTAGTCTGTACGCCTTGTGTTACCACCATAGGTACATTTTCATTAGCAAAGTAATCCAATTTTTCCATCTACACCACTTCCCTTCCAATTTTTAGGGGATGATAACGCTGATTTCATTTAAAATCAACATTTTTCATAATTTATTGAAATAAAAAAACACCCACAAATTTACTTTGCAGGTGCTCTTCTATTTTTCTCACAAGTTAAAAATAAGTTGCCCATTTTTACCCTCTTTATAATCCATTTTTATGTCCACTTCATTTATCAAACTGCAAGGTTCTTCTTCCTCACTCTTTGTTTCTGACTCAGTTCCAAAGAAATCATTAAACCGCCACTGATTCAAATAATAAAAAGGTGTTATCCATACATCATTATCAGGGTGTAATCCCGGCTTAGCCAAGCTGTCCCCACATATTACTATTGCATTACAGCCTAATAGAGCAAGTTGTATATAACACATTAATACTGCCGTCTTATCAATATCCTGTGCCACAAATAAAACTTTTTGTTGGTAATTTAATTTGTGCTCTATACATGTGTTTGCAAATGCAATTAACATTACACCTGCTCCACATGCAGGGTCACTGACACTTATATATCCTTTCTCTGCTAAATCATCTTCCAAATCATCTCCTGCGAAATTTACCTGACTCATAAACTCTGCTATATGATAAGGAGTAAAAAATTGCCCTTTCTGATGTTGTTGTAAATTCAATCTATGATACAAACTGCCAAGAAAATCCTGTCCCGATTTATATTCTAGAGCCTCTATCACTACTCTAAACATTTCAATGAAAGTACTCTGTTCTTCTTTATTGTACTTATTAATAATTTTGAGGTATTGTTTCTCTCTTTCTTCTCTTTCATACACCGGAACACTGTTTGCCAATGAAATTGCTGACATATATAAGAAATCATTCCATATATCCCACTTTGAATATTTGTAGCTAAATTTATCCATTAGCTTACAAAAATGTTTTAAATATTCTTCTGTTTTCATAATGTTTACCTTTCAAATAAAAATACACCTATAAATCACTATTGGCTTATAGGTGTAACTACTAATGAAACTCACAACAATTATATGCATGGTATAAAAAATGCTGTAGTATATCAGCGATTTCAGCCAGCTTAACTGCCACTAATACAATTGCAATTAGCATCAATACATGTATCAACAAATAAAATCTTATGAGATTCCTAGTCTCTTTATTGTTTACATCTAACCATTCCATATGATTACCTATACCTCTCTACTGATTAACCTTACATATCCACATAAACATCTGATATTTACATGTGAATAATTAGCACCTTGTATATCAATGTGAGGAGCCTGATGACATTTAGGACATACCACTGCTGACTTTCCGTTTTCTATGTATTCATCCCTTGCTTTGGCTGCCAGAAGTTCTCCTTCACTATGTATAACTTCACTCATAAACTACTTTACTCCTTCCTAATTTTTTTAAAAAAAATCCACCATCTACCCAATCTAGGTAAATGGTGGAAGTATATCATATATTTTCAATTCTTTATAGTTTGTAATTTTTTTTATTTACTAAGTATTATCAGTTCTTCAAGTGGACGTTCATTATCATAAAAATATGCATTATTCAATATCTCTACTAGTCTATCTTTCTCATGTATTTCACAAACTTGCTTGACCATCTCTCTTAATTCACTGTTACTTTCGGGCACTCTACAATTCTTGAAATCATTGAATTTGAATTGCTGTATTCTGAAATTCTCAATCTTTTTTACAGCTGTGTTGTACTCTAAATATTTTTTTATATTCAATGTTGGTCTGCCTTCTTCCATCCACTCTACATCTACCGCACAAGCTAATGCAATTATCTTTGCTGTGGAAAGCTTCTTTCCATTGAAATTGAATATTATCTCACCCAGTATCTGCTTCAACTCATTTTTACTGTCCTCTATCACATAATCATGTGATACCATCTCTGACTCAGTGATATTATACAGATTTATAATATTCTTATCCTTTTCTGAGTACATGTCCTCACCGTAATTACAACCAAAGCAATGCTCCGGTGTAGCTTCTTTCACATACATATAGTTAAACCTAATTATGTCTGATTTACCTATTTCAATTCTGAGGTCACCTTTTGATGTTATTCTATATGATTCACCATCTCTATCATTCAGCACGAAACTTTCCTCATGTCCATCTCTGAACAACATTGTAACCATATACACTTTTTTAGTGTCATATAAATATTCAATTTCACCTATCTGACTTCGGTGAATCTCTAAGAACATATAGTCTGCTGTTCTTACTCTGATAATGTTATTACTAAATCCTATTGTATAATACTCACTAAACTTATCAATTCTGAACTGTCCTATATACTCTTTATCAATTGATATCACCATATCTCCATATCTCAGTAGTACACACTTAATGTTTAGCCAATCATTATCTCTGTACACACTGTCGTTACTTCTGTATATCATATTTGTTACCCTGCCCTTCTTTACTAAAATTTTTTATTCTTAACTCTCAAATAGGCTACACTCATGGATATAAGAAAAAGAGGCAGTAGTTTGCTCATGCATACCACTACCTCTTCTTAAGTTATCTATTTTATTGCTCTATGCAATCATTGATATTCACAGGTATGTACCCATACTTAGGGTCCCTCACATAAAACTCCAATTCATCATAAACCAGCGCCTTGAAATGATTCTTTTCTATCGGCATACCATCAATCTTAGACATGATATCTCTACTCTCGTCATCTATCATATCTAATCTGCCTTCAGCTTCTAACCTCTGTAACATTTTCTCTTTACTGAAAACCTTGCCTTCATAATCAACTCTGCTCATAAACCAATCTGCTCTCCTTTCTAAATGAATACATCTATAAGCCTTTTATTAGTCCTATAGATGTATTCTTTATGAAATTCACTATGCTATTGTAAATATTGAAGTATATTGATTATCTCTGATATTTTATGTGTTAGAATTATAAGTCTAATTGACATACAAAATAGACACACAAAAGTACTCCCTGCCATAATTCCACTTATTTTAGTATGTAGCTTCATTAAAGCAATAATCTCATCTAATTCTTGCACTTCACATGTTAAGCTTCCTTCTAATTTCATATTTTGCTCTGTTGCATCATTAATTGTATTAATTTCTTTCATCTCTTTTCCCTTTCTATGCATTCATGCGTATGTATTCTACAATCTTTTCAAGCTGTTCAAACTCTGATAATCCTTTAAGCTGCCACTGCTCATCTTCCTTACCCAAATAAACTTTGTCAGCCCATTCACATATTGAAGCAATTCTACCGAGTATATGTAACTCACTTCCTACTCTTGCCTTATGATGATAAATTACTTTGTCATCATATTGTTCAATGCGCTCACTCAACTTATTGGCTTTCAACTCGTCCATTATGTCTGTTTCTTCTCCAACAAAGAATGCCAGTCCGTTATCAGCCACTGTAGAAACAATGAACGTGATTGATTTACACTCAAATTTCAAGCCTAAAGCTGATATCCAAACTTTAGAGTCCTTGATTTCCAAAGGATTAAATCTACTTACCTGAGCAAACTTTTTATAACCCTCTGTACATTCAATCATACTGATTGCAATAATCCTTTCGATGCCTGCTATTTCTCTGTTTTCCAATATCCTCACCTTCTTTCTATAAACGACTTAACCCCATCTACCAACTAAGGTAAATGGGGTTAAGTGTACATCATATACTATCTATCTACAAGTTTGAAATATTCAATTATACAAAGCTAAACTCTGTGAAGTCCTGCGCCTGCAATTCAAATTTTACAAGTCCAACTGCATCACTCAATGATAACTTCTCACTTCTCATGGTTTCAATGAGTGTATCCTTAATACTTTCAAAGGTATTTACCTCATTTCCAAATTGTTTAAATAAGTACTCTGCTGCACTGATAATGTTTTTCTCTTTAGCCATTGCTTTATCCTCCTGTTAATTGTTTCTCAAATACTCTAAGAATGCTTCTAATTCTTCTATAGTGTTTATATTCACTATTGCTTGATGAGAACCAGGATTAATTTCTTTAAGTATCTTATGATGTTCTCTATGTTCATCAGCTGACAGGTTCAGAGTGCTTTCTATCCTATTGTCCCAGCATGCTTTTTCATGATGAGATTCTTTTCCATCATAAACATATAAATCAGTTGGATTGCCAGCTTTACCTTTCTTGATGTCCCAAAGGAATTTATTTAATGCGACACCATGACTTCCACGCTTTGTTACTCCATCTCTATTAACCCGCATCACGTCCGGTAATGATATTCTTACCTTATGCTTCTGCTCTTTTTTTCCATTAGAATAATGATATACAATTCCACTATTTTTTAATACTTCTCCAATCCAAGTTCCATCATTTATATAACTGTCAAATACTGTTGTATATGCACATTCTATTGTTAGTAATGTTATTTCCCCAAATCTATAGAACTGTGTTACTGTTCTCTTGCCACCTACTACATATTCATCAACAAGACCAAGTTTCATAGCCTCCTTATAAACACTATTTTTAATATTAATGCAACACCCATCTTCATGCACTGCTCCTACTTCTTTTACCTCTGCTACTAATCTCTGTGTACCTTCTTCTCTAATGAATACCATCTTTTTCATATGCCTATCTCCTTTTATAATAAATTTAATTTTTAATATTTAAAAAACTTACTTACTATCTTTTATAGGTATAGAAATAGGTATAGAAATCATTACCACTATGAATCTCTCTTTTTACTCCTATGTCCAAATTTTCCGTTACTGTTCATGAAAAACACCCTTTCGGACACAAAAATAAAACTCTGTCTACTAAACTGCAAACAGAGTTTCCTAATGTGATTTATTTAATTTTTATTGCAACTTACTCTACTTCTACATATTCCATGATAATTCGCAATGCTTCATCATAGGACTGTGCTTCTCCGCCCATGATCCTCTCTTTCATTTCTTCAGCTTTCTCACGCATACCATTATTTTTTAATGTATTGCTTGCAATACTCATAAGATTAAAAATATTTCCATTTTCTCCTATTAATTTACAACCCGGTTTTTCCACTGTAAGCACCTTTCTGAGCTCGTATAATCCCCATTTAGCCCTCTAAACTCTCTAAGCCGCCAATTCCCTACTTATCAAATTCAAAGCCTAAATCAGCCTTATAACTAGTCCATTTTAAGACTCTATTTTCTTTACCCTATCCACATCCAAATTCACTGCAAGAGTTCTTCCATTATCCCAGTGCATGTGAAGCTGCCCAATGTCATCTATATGGTCTATAGTGCCTTTGGTTCCATCCGGTACTGCTTGACTATCATCCATATGAAGCAGTTCTATTCTATCTCCCGGCTTATATCCTCTATATTCAGTTTTCATCTTTTGAACCAAGCCTCTTCTCAAATTTCTCTTTATCAACCAAAAAGTAATGCCACACATAAAAACCTTCAGCAACTACCAATGAGCCAATATATTCTTCCCTAAGAAGCTTATCTTCCCAGTCATGTCCAGTTCCAATACAAACTATTAAAAATTCTTTCTGCACTTCTCTTACAACATTAAACCACATGCAAGGAGTATTGAACTGCACTTCTAAGTGAAGTATATTCTCCCTAGCCTCTTTCCCACTTTCAAAAGGCAGTTTTACTGGTACAATCCCTGTATTATTAGGCAGTGCTTCTTTGTGAATCAACATATCACTTTCTCCTTTTCATTAAAATGTAAGGAGATTCTAATTCACTTTTATCAACTAATCCAGCTTGAAAACTTTTCTACTTTTATGTAGCATATCTTTCTTTCCATGTGTTCTTCGGATTAAAATTGTTATTCCAATATTCAAAGCAGCTGTACCTATTATCTTTGCAGTAATACATATCTTCCAATTTATTATGTATTTTTAACTCTGTATGAATCGTCCTATCTCCATGCTCCCTTAACTTCTCTAAATTCTCATAATAAAATTTACATGCACTCTGCTCATTTTTGAATGTATACAGAAAAGGATAGGTGAAAAAATCTTTAAAATAAACCATGTTGTTGTCTAACAAAGCTATTGTAGAACTCACTGTATGCCAATGACCATCCTCATAATGCCAAATTTCTAATGTGTATACAAATGATTTTATTTGCAACACTTTCATATCCGAAGCTCTAATGATTTTCTCACTAGATACCTTTTTGCTCTCCTTTTTCTCTACTAATCCTACATCAAACAGACTTAATTGCTCCATAAAACTGCTCCAATCCAAATAAAAAAGTGTAGAAGCGATTATATCTCACCTCTACACTTTATTCCAGATTCTATTATTTTTAATTATTGCCGTTAAATAATGTGTGTTCCTTATTATAAAGCATCTCAGCTATCTCTTCTTCGGATAATACCAATCTCTTCCTAAGCTTCTTTACCTTTTCCTTGTGCTCATCCTTAATTACCAGATGCCCATTACTACTGATATGAAGTAGCATATCTTCATCATTTATGGACTTCCTCAAAGCCTTATCCCAATCCAATTTAATATTACTGTCAAAGAAATTAATGATATGCTCTCTAAAAGGCTGTCGGTCATTCCAATAAACTTTCTTTGTAGTATTCGCATCCGGTATCAAATGCCCCATGTTACAACTTATTTCCCATGCAGGCACTTCAATCTTTAACAGATTACCATGCGTATGTCTAAGGTCATGATATCTTACATGAGGTATTGGTTCTAGACCATCTTTCTCCATACGCTTATTTCTTCTTTTCTCGTAGTCAGTCCACTTACGCCCCATCTTTTCAGTATTTAATGCTCTGCCTTCCAATATATTTACCAAAGGTAAATATAACTGTGCATTGCTTTCTAACTTTTTGCCAGTGATATCTAATATCTCCTGCCTTTGCTCTAAAGCATACTCAACGATTTCCTTTAAACAGTTAGGTACTGCTGTAATGCGTATTCTCTCTCCTTTAGGTAACTTCACTACTTCCTTACCTCTTACCTTCATGATAGCCTCGTCAATCAGCATTAACTCCTCATGCTCCTCGTAATACTTCCGGTCATACCCTGCATAATTGAATGCAGCATCTGTTACACACATTAACTCATCATGCTTATACTTACCTACTTTAAGACCTACTACTTCACTGTGTCTTAAACCACCAATTGCTGCCATTGCAATCATCAACACAATACTTCTGTCATACTCATTCTGTAATGCATCATTTAATGTGTAATTCAGCTCCTCTACTGTATAAGACCTAGGATTGAACTGTACTTTACTTACTTTAACTGTTTTTCCGTCTACCTCTAAAACTTCTTTAGGTACTCTTGCCTTTAGTACCACATTTTCTGTTACTCCATAATTCTTACTGTCAATCATAAACTCCCATAAGTTTTTCATTGCAGTTTTGTGCTTACCCAAAGTATTCACACTTATACCTT
>JAGALE010000056.1 GCA_017625335.1 Lachnospiraceae bacterium | reverse complement strand
TATTGTTATAAAGGAAAATGATAATACATATAGAATAAACAATGATAAAGGCAAGGAAGCTTGTGTGAATAAAGAGTTATTCTTTATAACAGAGACAGACGATAAAAGATTCGTTATAGATAAAATATATAATGAGGATGGTACAGAGTGTAAACCTCCTATAAATCCCTTACTATGTAAATGGGATAAATTATATCTACCTAGAAGATATGATAGGGAGTGTAATCCTATATTAGGATATCAACCAAACGGTACACCATACATGAATTATACTTGTGTATTATGTACGGAAACTAAGTGTAGAAATAGTTCATGTTGGGAGGTACCTGAGGAAGATAAAGAAGAATACAATAACTACTTAAAAGAATATCGTAGATACATGGAGGAACATAATCCAAGTGTGTATAAACTAATAAATGAACGAAAGGCAACATGACAATATGAGTGATAAAGCTTATAATATAACAAAGCATGCAAGAGAAAGATATGCAGAAAGAATATTAAATAAGAAAGATAAGCTTGAGATAAATAGATATGTAGCAGAAAATTATGATAAAATAGATAAAGATATACTTAAGATGATTGTGTATGGTACATGTATTTATACAGGAAAGAATCCAAGAAAAGATAAGTTAGGTGGTACTACACAGCTTAGTATATACACAACTGGAGCATGGATAATATTAGTAAATCCTGATAAATTAGATGTTATAACATTATTTAAAATTGACTTAGGATTTGATGATGAATTTAACTCTATGTATGTAGATAAGCTTATGAAGAAATTTGCTGACTCACAAATAAAAGTAGAGGAAACAAAAGAAAAAGTACTCATAGAGAATGAAGAAATAAGAAAAAACATGTCTGAAAATAATGACAAGATAGCAACATATAGAGAGTACATTAAGAAACTTGAGGAAGCAAACAATGGGTACAAGGCAATTATGGATGCTAATTTAATAAAGGTAAGTGAGGCTGAGGAAGAACTAAATGCAGTCTTAGAAAAAATAGTAACTAAACAATAAGAAAGGATGTATGTAGATGAATACTAAAATTGATTTACTTGTATCATTTGATACAACAGGCAGTATGTATCCTGTATTAGCACAGGTAAGAAGAGAAGTAGAACAGTTTGTAAAAACAATGTTCTCAGAGTTCACGGATTTAAGATTAGGTGTAATTGCACATGGAGACTATTGTGATAAGGATAATCCTTATACAATTAGAGTGATGGACTTTACAAGAGATGAAAAGCGTCTATGTGAGTTCATTAGAGAAACAAAGCCTACATATGGTGGAGATGCAGATGAGTGTTATGAATTGGTATTGTACACTGCAAATGAGGATATTCAGTGGAGAGAAGATGCAGAACACATTATGATTATGATTGGTGATGCATCACCTCATGCACCATCATATCCACAGAATAAATTAAATCTTGATTGGAAAGATGAGGCAGAGGCATTAAGAAAGTCAGGTATTAAGATTTTCAGTGTTCATGCACTTGCAGGATATAGAAGCTCATCTAAAGCATTTTATAAGAGTATTGCTGAAATTACAGGCGGTGTTTATTTGACACTGGACATGTTTAATGAAATAGTTGATTTAATTAAGGCAACATGTTATCAGCAAGGTGGAGAAGAAAAACTCAATGAATTTGTTACTATCATTAGAGATAATGGTAAGATGACACGTTCAATGGAAAACAATATCAAACGTCTTCGTGGTGAAGAAGTTGAAGATACATATGATTATTACAGGCTAACACCTAGTAAGTTGTCATCATCAAGAAGTATAGCTAGGTCACGTAAGTCAGATGAGCCTATATCAATTAAGGAAATGGATAAGCTAGTTCCAGTAATTCCTGGTAGATTCCAGATTATGACAGTGGATGAAAACTGTGCAATCAAGGAATTTGTAGAGAATAACGGTATTAAATTTAAAAAAGGTCGTGGCTTCTATGAATTATCTAAAGCAGAAACAGTTCAGCAGTATAAAGAAGTCATTATGATGGACCGTGAAACAGGAGAAATGTTTAATGGTAGTCAGGTTCGTGAGGAGTTAGGACTTCAGCCACAGAGTGAAAAAGGTGGTGTAAACGAAAGACTTCATAAAGATGCAACTAAGAAATTTAGAGTATTCGTACAGAGTACATCAGTAAATCGTAAACTTATTGCAGGAACAACATTCTTATATGAAGTAGATGACCTTGCAGATGAAGGCACAGTAATCGAAGAAGTAAAGACAACACCTAAGAAAAAAGATGCTGATGTTAAAAAGATTGATAAGAAAACAACAAGTGAAAAAACTAAAGCATCTAAGAAAAAAATAGATACTGATACAAAAACAACTAAAACTGATAAAAAAGTGGTGAAACCTAAGAAAAACATGGTTGAAAGACACTTAGATAAGACAAGATTACAGGTAGACAAAGTGAGCGATGCACTTGATAGATTCCATGATAGTAGAAATAAGAAGAATACAACTTACCTAAAGAATAATCTTGAAAAATTAATTAAAGAGGCACAATCATTATTAGATAATATTGATTAAATAATATAATGGCTTGGTATATTTGATATTATATCAAGCCATTATTTTTCAAAAATTATTGACAATATTAAAATAATATGTTATAATTTATAAAAATATTTAAGGGTGGTAGTATATGGAGAATAGTTTTAGAGTAGTCATAGGCGGACCTAGAGAAGAGTCAGAACGTGCATTTGAGATGCGAGTAATGAGAGATATATTCACTCGGATTTCTATAAATAACAGAGGTGAACTGAAGCACAGCTTCGTAGATGTAGTAAAGTCATATGGAAATGATGAAACAGACATTTTAAAGATTTGGGATAAGTTAAGTGAAGAAGATAAGAACAAGATAATAATTGATTGTACATATGAAAAGTTGGAGTTTGATTCAAAATGGCTAATTACTGAACCCAGTAAGCTTTTTAAGGATATGGATTATATTATTGATGATACTGTGGATAGAAACTATGAAAAATCATTACGTAAACAAATAAAAAAATCAAGAAATCATCTAGAGAAAGCAAGATTACAAAATGAATTAAATAATTTACTATATATGAATGGTAAACATAGGAGAGGTAAACATGGTAAGCATTGATAGAGATAAATTATATGACGGATTACTCGGATTAGCTATAGGTGATGCATTGGGAGTACCCGCTGAGTTTATGACTAGAAAGCATCTTAATAGAAAGCCTATTACAGATATGATTAATGGAGGATGCTGGGACCAACCTGCTGGAACATGGTCAGATGATACATCTATGACATTAGCTACAATTGACGCACTTAATAAAAATGATTGGATAATTAATAAAGATACATTAATAGATATAATGATTAATTTTGTTAAGTGGGAAAGACATGGAAAATTTGCAGCTCACGAGAATAGATTTGATATAGGTAACACATGTTTAGAAGCTATAGACAATTTTAGTGTAAATAAAAATCCTTATACATGTGGTGTAACTGGTGATAAGAGGTGCGGTAACGGTGCACTAATGAGAATATTACCTTGTATATACATTGAGTCAGATATGGATATATTAAGTGTAAGCAGACTTACACATGATAATGAAACATGCGACTTAGCATCTTTAGCATATACAGCATATGCTAAAGAACTCATGAATGGTAAAGATAAGTACGAAGCACTCGGTGTAATAAGAGAAATCATAGATAAGAATCCTGCATACAACAAAACATTATATAAGTTATTTAATAATGTGGGTGAGAACGAAATTTATTCAACTGGTTACGTTGTAGACACATTTGAGGCAGCAATTTGGTGTGTACTAAATACAGATAACTACAAGGATTGTGTTTTAAAAGCGGTTAATTTGGGTGATGATACTGATACAGTAGCTGCAATAGCAGGTGGATTAGCTGGGTTATATTACGGTAAGGATAAAATACCAACAGAGTGGGTAAGTACACTTAGGGATATAGGTACACTTAAACGAATTTGTTTCAATGAATAATAGGGAGTAAAAATGAAGATTACTAGGACATCAGTAATATCTTCTATAAACGACTTTAAGTATGGCTCAAACAACAAAGAAGATAAAGAGAATACTAAGAAACAAAAGAATAAAGACTTTGATAAAATATTCAATTATGAATTAAACAAAGTCAGTGATGAAGATTTTCACACCTAACATGGTGTGAAAATTTTTTATACATACTTATTGACAAAATGTATTTAAGTATGATATAATGGTTATAGTAGTTAAGGAAGATATGGAGGTTAATTATGGGTAATGAATTTAAAGATGCATTAGGTGAATTATATGTAGAACATATGCATATAGCTATAAAAGCATTGACAATAGCTAATTCCATTGGTATACCAAAAAATGACGAGGAGAGAGCATTATTAGCAAAATTATTAGAGACATATAATACTGTAATGCAGCCTGTTAATGAGAGAATTCAAACATTAACATCATACTTAGAAAGATAGGAGAGGATAATATACAATGAAGATAAGGACAGTTAAAATGTACAGTTACTTTGCTATGACAATAGCAATTATTGGAGTATGTGTAGGTATTCACTTTGTAATGGAACCTACTACAGAATTTGAACTTAAGGAGATTGAAATTGAAAGTATTCCACTTACAGATGATGAAATGGAATTTAAACTTAACGCAGGTGTAGCGGAAGTACTTAACTTTAAGTTAAATAAAGAAGACATTTTAATGTATAAGGAATACTATAAACAAGAAGTACTGGCAAAGGCAGAAAGTAAACCAGATGCATGGAAAATTAGATGTACAGGTTATTGCGACCATGGCTACACTAAGAGTGGTGAGTGGACCCGTGATGGTATCATAGCTGGAAAAGAAGAATGGTTAGGTAGAACAGCTAACTTATATGCTGTTAAAAGTGATGGTTCTATTGGTACACTTATTGGAGAGTATC
>JAGALE010000055.1 GCA_017625335.1 Lachnospiraceae bacterium | reverse complement strand
ATGTAATAACTAAGGTTAGAGCAACTACATTTATGTATTCACATACTGCTGATGCATTTAGATTTGTAGATATAACAAATAAAGCCAAGATGGTAGACAATAAAGGTAATATTGTAGACTTAATAGATTACTTACATGCTGATGGTTATAAGGTAAAAGAAACAAATTGTGGTATGGAATTGATTAAAAAACATGGAAACCAATGGATGGTGAATATAGCAAATCAGTTTGGATTTATTGAACGTAGATACATATGTAAGTATCCAATTGATTTATCTGAATTTACATAGAGGAATAATATATGAGGCTAAATGTAAAACACAAACAAGCACTAACTAAAACAGATAAGCAGAAGAAAGCTAATGAGGAAAAGAAAAGTAAAGGTCCTAAAATAAGCAAAGATTACATGAATAGAACTGAATATAAGCATGATAATGTTCAATTAGACCTTACTAAATTAAAATATGGAATAATTGAAAGTTGTGATGTAGATGCAGTTATATTGCCTGAAGGTACAATACAACTAAAAGGAAGCTGGCTTGAACTGTTGATAGTTATGCTTGATACATTATATAACAGAGACAGAGATAATTTTATACAAAATCTAGGGCTATATGAAATAACAAATCAATTCTTTTGTGTAGACAAGATTTATGGTAAATATTCATTTGATACAGAACAATATAAAGCATATAAAATATATGATAGTGGATATTATCTTGAAACAGTATTAACAAGTGATAACATATTTAATGCTTTGATTGGATTGTGTAAGTCTTTGGGAATAAGAATAGATGAATTTAAAATTCATCTTAGAAATAAGAAATATAAGAACCTTGATATTAATTTCAGTACACTAGAAGAAAAGGAAGTAATAGTAAGTATAGATGGTGTAGAAGAAAACTTAAAAGATGGTATACATATGGTTGCTATAGATATTCTTGGAGTGATTACAAGAATACATAGATTAGATGTGGCATTAGTGGCTATATGTAAATGGGCATATGATAATTATGGAGAAGATAAATTATCAGCTGTAGGAAATTACAATAATACTGGGATATGTAAGATGAATGCAGTTGATGATAGAGATTACACACCTATATCAAACAGCTCATTATGCGTTTATTCAGACAACAATAGAATAGATATGATTAACTTTATTAAATTAGTTATGAATAAATTAGATATAGGTAAGGACAAAATAAAATTCAAGTTTAGAGCTTTAAAAGTTGAGAAAGAACTTAAGGAGTGGGAAGTTGGATAGTATAAATAATGATAGAATACATTTGCTAAATATGGTGTATGGTGGATTAGAGCAGTTATATATGTATTTCTATATTAATAAAAATAAAGATATAATAATAGACTATAGGACAGGTGATATAGTCTTAGACTTTAGAAATATACCTAATAGGAATTATGCAATAAATCGTAGAGAGACATTTTTCCTCGTTAAGAGAAATATAATAGTAGCAAAAGATGATGCAAATAAGCAAACAATATTTTATAACAAGAGCTGTGAGAAGATATTAATAGCACAGAAGGCAATATGGACCACTGATGTTAAAGAATATATAATACGTAGTGGTAGTAGGTCAATAATAGGAATTCCTTTGGGTAGTAATAGAAATAAGATAACGACAGCATTAATTGTAAGTACTAGAACAGGTGAAATAGAAACTATTCATAGAAATATACTATCACTACATTTTAAAGATTGTGATAATGTGATGGTAAGTTGTATTGAAGATGGAGAAGTCAAGTACTACTTTTATAGAATATAGGAGGACATTATATGTATAAGATTAATACTAAGAAAGATATGCCTGATATTGGTTATATGGAAATGGTAGCAGATAAATTAATGCGTAGGGGCATTAGGTTATCAAACTGTATAAAGTTAAGAGATTACTATGTAGAATTAAGAGCAACACTTAAGTCTGAGATTCAGTCAAAGTATGGTATTGATAATCCAAATAGTACTAATCAGATAGCTTATTTTCTAAATGATATGAGCAATAGAGTAGAGTTAACAAGTAAGAATGATATTATTAATATCTGCTATGATTCTGAAAATGACAAGTGGACAAGTAAAGCAGAGGCATTAGAAAAATTATCTGACCTTGGATATGAGTTTGCTCAAGACCTATTGGATTATAGACATGCAAAGAAATATGCAGAGTCTATTGAAAGTATTATGGATGCAGCTGATTCTGATGGATTAATTCATCCATTAGTAACACTTGGCAAAACAAATCGTATTAATTACAGTAAGCCTGGGTTACTTACAATACCAAAAAAGTTGTTATGGCACTTAATAGCACCTTACACAGCTGGTAATGTGTTATATTCAGTGGATATTAAGAATCAAGAACCTAATATATTAATTAATATGACAGGTGCTCAAGAGCTAAAATACGCACTCGAGAGTAAAGATGGATTATATGAAACTATATTTAAGCAATGTTTTCAGCCTATAGCGACAGCTAATATTCTGGTGGACACGTTGCCTGAAAATAGAATTTACAGTATCAGTGAATTAAAGAAGATAGGAACAATTTCACCAGCTAATTATTCACCTTCAAGACCAATGATTAAAGATGTATATTACAATGGTGAAAGAGTAATAGGTATTGAAACGGTATGTGTGGGCAGTGAAAAGGGTGTATATCCTGAGCTTCCATCTGAGGTATCAATCGAAGTAGAAAATGGTACAATATATAATTTACCTGTGGAGTGGGAAAGTGCAGATAAAAAATATAAGAGGTCAAGTGACTATAGCTTACAAGGCAAGATTATTGGATTAGATATCAAGGT
>JAGALE010000054.1 GCA_017625335.1 Lachnospiraceae bacterium | reverse complement strand
TGGTCAATATATTTTCATAGTTTACTTATATTTGATATTATAATATCATATCCAATAAATCATTATGAAAGTATAGATTTAATGATGACACTAGGTATACCTGCTTTAGTTGCTATAGAAGTACTTATGTGGATAATTGAAAATACATATAAGGAACAATATGAGATTAGAGAGCAACTCAATAATTTAGCTAAGTATGACCAGTTAACTAAAGCATATAACAGAAATAAGTTAATTGATGTCTGTAAAGATAGTAGCAGTGAGTTAAAGTTTTCTGGTGCATATGCATTATTAATGGATATAGACCATTTTAAAAATGTTAATGATACATATGGGCATGATGTAGGTGACTTGATATTAATGGATTTAGTTAAGATAGTTAAAAGTAGTCTACGAGATACAGATTACTTGATACGTTGGGGAGGAGAAGAGTTCTTAGTAATATTAGTTAAATACGACGAGGTAGCAGTACTTAATACAGCACAGAAAATAAGAAAAGCAGTAGAGAATAATGATAAGAGTAAATGTAAATTTACAATATCAATAGGTGCAGCTAGATATAAAGGTGGAGATTATCACGACCTAGTAAAATCAGCTGATATAGCATTATATAAGGCTAAAAACACAGGAAGAAATAAAGTAGTACTATTTAGAGATGATATGGTTAAATAAGAGGTAGCAATTAATAATAATTGTTACCTCTTATTTTTACATTTTTATATTTAATATAAAATTTATTTAGGATTGGTGGAAATATGATAGAAACATGTAAAACATGTCAATATTTTATAGAACATTATCTTCAAACAATACCAAACAATATAATGTTTGGTGAGCCATTAGTAATGGATGACACAGTATATGGAATAGCTTATAAAACAATTTGGATACCTAATGAGCCAGGTACTGGAATATGTGATAATACATATTCTGAAATGTATGGTTCAGGTATAGGTGCATGTGGGTGGTGTGAGAATTATATGAAAAAGACAGATAAAAAAGAAACAAAACATGATTTTAGCGTGTTTGATAATTATAAATGTGACGGACAGCTTGTAATGAAATTTTCAGATACTGATATTAGTATAGTAGAAGAAATTAAGTAAAAAGAAAATACAATGACAACACTTATATAGCATAATACTTATGTATAAAAATAATTAATATTTTCAATTTTTGATTAAATTATTTTTTATTATCTAATTATGTACTAGTTGATAAAAATAGGTAAGCATTTAGTGATTTTTGAGTATACATGTGTATTACCAGCATAAATTAGGATATAAGTATTTTTATGATTAATTTGTGGAGAGGGGTATTTTTGAGTGTGACTTAAGATGGAAATTTAACAAGCAGTGGGCTATTTTTAGGTATACGTTGGGTAGTTAAAATTTTGAGTTCAAAAATTTTGAAAATTTTATGAGTATTTTAGAGCATTATGAAATTTGAGTAGCATTTGAGATATATAAATAATTGACAGAATCAGATTATTATGTTATAATATTTTCAATAATATTTGAAGGTGAGGTTAAGTAATAATGAAAGTAATTAAACGTAGTGATTTTGAAAAGAGCATTGTGAACAATTGTAATGTAACAAATGATTCTGGATTAAAAACATTTCTAAAAGTTGTAGGAGCAGCTACAGAAATTAGACTTGAAGAACATTCAGAAAAACCACTTTATAAAAAAGCACTTGTACTTATGGGGATGAATATATACACAGTAACAAGTCCTTCATTTGTAAAAGCAGTAGAGGATAACATGCATGAGATTCTTGACGATAATGTTGATACAACATTATACATCAAGGAGTTAGCAGCTGATGATAAAAGAATAGGAAAGGTGTAAACATGAGTACATGCGGAGTGGTATTATTTAGGGCACAGCCTTTACATAAAGCACATATGTGGCTTATTGAGAAAGCACTAGAAGAGAATGATAGAGTATGCTTGGTATTAGGAAGTTCCAATAAGCATGAGATGCTGCGTAACCCTTTTACATTCAGGTTGCGTAAAGATATGATTATAGGTGCATTGAAAAATGAGATGGACATTGATAGGATAATACTGTTTGAGTTACCTGATTGGTCACAGGAGAGTATTGAAGGTGACAATAAGATATGGGGGCATTATCTATATTATAATATAGTATCACGTATAGGACAAAAGCATTTCTCCATATACTATAGTGATGAACCTGAAATTATAGAGCAATGGTTTGATGATGAAGTACGTGAGTATGTTGGATTGAGAACATTTGAAAGACAAGCAGTATTTGATGGATTATCAGCAACAAAAATACGTAACTCATTATTAAATTATAGTGATGATGATAAAAAATACTTAGAGCAAATGTTACCTGATAACGTATTTAAAATGACGCCTATGCTTAGGAAATTATGGAAGTACGTATTAGAAAATCCTTTGTCAGATTTTTCAATGGAGTAGGTCATGGGGGTATATTATGGGAAATAAAGAAGCTAAAAAAGATAAGCTTACAATTGAAAAATGTAGGCAAGAGTTATCTAAAAAATACAAAGCAGAAATTTCAGAGCTAAACAGTGAAATAAAAAAGCTCAGAGAAGAAAATGAGAGTCTTAAGGATAAGATTCGAGAACATGAATCTGAGATGGAAGCAATGAAAGAATGGCTCGAGAGAATGCAGGATTACACTAACTTAAGTGATGAAGAACTTAAAGAACTAGTTAAGAAGGCTAAGTTAGATAATGTAATGGTAGAGTCAATAGATTCTGTTGTGAGAGGACCCTTAGGATATATGTTTGAGAGTTTATCAAAATTTTATGGTAACATAATATAACAAGGAGGAATAACAATGGGTAAAGTAAATTTAGAGAAGGATAAAATTTTGAATACTTTGGATATTGTAAAACGACCTGATGGAAAATACTGTATTACGAATAATTCAAGTAGTACATTTGAATTATTTTCAATATGGAATAAGGCTAAGGTAAACAAGAAATTTATATCTAAGCTAAATTCATCTTATGCAACAACTGATGATAGATTCATAGGAGGTATATTTAGAATCAAGGCAGGTAAGAAGAGAGTTCTTAACAAAAAGAACTTTAAAAGCTTTATTAAGCGTGCAAAGCTTGAGTATAAAGTGAGTGGTGATAAAAATATTATGACAGTAACAGGATTTTAAGGAGGATAAAACATATGAGTAAAATTGATAAATTTGATGGAACACAGTACAGATTTTTAAGTAACTTTCATACATGCAAAGTAATTTATAAAGGTGTTGAATATATGCATACAGAAGGTGCATTTCAGGCACAAAAGACACTTGATGAGTCTTTGAAATTAGATATAGCTAAGCTTTCAGCATCAGAATCTAAGAAAGCTTGTGGTAGGCACGGGCTTAAGCTAAAAGATGGTACTTACATTAAGGTGGATTTACGTCCTGATTGGGAAGAAGTAAAAGACCAGATTATGTATGAGGTAGTCAAAGCTAAATTTGAGCAGAATCCTGACCTTAAGGAGAGATTACTTGCAACTGGAGATGTTGAATTAATTGAAGGAAATACATGGCACGATAATTACTGGGGTGACTGTACATGCTCAAGATGTGCAAAGAAAGTTGGTGGAAATCATCTTGGTAAGATACTTATGAGAGTTAGAGAGGAGCTTAAAAATGACTAATTATAACTTACTCACTTTTAGTGAGGCACTTGATAAAGTAATCAAAGGCGAAACAGACATGATTATGAGAATATCATCAGACTTGTGTATTGATTATATCAAAGGTGTTATACTTTATGATAAAAGTGAACACTTAAGATTGACTAAATCATCATTAAATAGATTGAGTTCATTAATTAGAACTTATAAGGATAAAGCTGGTAATATGGTAATGACTTCAGCAACTGAAATCAAGACAGCAGACATATTAGCAGCTGATTACCTTGATTTGAGTCAGTGGAAACTATTTAAAGAAGATGATTATAGGAAGATATGTGACGAAAAAACACTTATAGATTAACTTTGATGGAGGAAATAAGCATGAATACAGGTGGAAGAACAGTATTTGGTGGTCCTGATGATTTTTTAGATGTTAGTGTAGTAAGTAGAAATAAACAATCTACTTGTACTAAGGGAGCATATGAAATAATTGGAACTACAGCAGGAAAACACAATACATGTAGATTATATTTAGAACCATTGAGCACTATAGACTCTGATATAAGAAGGTATACAACATGGATAAACAGTAAAGATGTCAGAGATATGTTAGGTAGAGCTGACAGATTCGTAACAGTTGACGAACAGCGAGAGTTTGTGAAGCATTGTGAAGGAAAACCTTATTTCAATATTGTATACAGTGATGGGAATAATAATAAAATTATAGGTGTGTGCAACATTGTCGTTTTAAATGATAATGCTAGACATGGTATAATTGGAATTCACATTGGGGATTCAGATTACAGACACAAAGGGTTAGGTAAGAAAGCACTTCAATTGCTGATTACACTGGCTTTTGAGAGTATGAATCTCGAATCACTAAGTTTATCAGTAATGGCTGATAATACTGACGCAATTATGTGTTACAAGAGTGTTGGTTTTAAACAGCAGGGAGTTATGAGAAAAAGAGCATATTATGATGGGAAGTATCATGATAGTATCTATATGGATATCATTAGAGAGGAGTACTTTTCATCTAACGAATAGGAGTTAAATATGAGTACTTACGTTGTTGGTGATATACATGGATGTTATAATGAGTGGATAGCATTAAAAAATAAAATAGAATCACTGGATAAAGATGCTAGATTCATTCTTATTGGTGATATAGTAGATAGGGGCAGGCAGGTAATGCAAATGATAGATTGGGCATTACATAATGTAGAGCCTGGTGGAAAATATCAGATGATACTAGGTAACCATGAGGACATGAAAATAAACTGGGCTAAGCAGTATAGTAAATACAAGGATGTTGACTTTTCCAAAACACAGCATTTTAAGTATTTTGATGCTGATGGATATGACTTTCAAGATAATTTGATAGCATCAGACATTACAGACGATTATGTAATAAAAATAATTGAATTCTTTAAATCATTACCACTATTCATTGATTTGGATGTAACAACTGAATCTGGTAGGAATCAGTATTATGTAATATGTCATGCAGCATTATCTAATAATGTGCTGGATGATAATGGTAGGATAGATAGGACACAGTGTAGAGAAAACCATGACAGCTTTAATAAAGTTCTTGACGAGTATATACTTTGGGAGCGTAATTATTGGGGAAATAATTGGAACTATGATACAATAGTAGTTCATGGACATACACCTACATGTACAAGAGACTTGGCAGTTAGAGGGTCAAATCCTGGAAGAATAGATTTTAGAAGAAAAGACATAAACGTAGATTGCGGTATGTGCTTCGGTATAGAAGTATCTAATTTAGCAGCAATATGTTTGGAAACACTTGATGAATACTATGCAGTTGATACTGAGGATTGTAGTCTTGCAGCAATGAGTAATAGTGAGGCATATAAAAAAGATATGTTACATTTTATAAAAACAGGGCATGACATCGAAGAGCAAAGTTTAGATGTGGAGGATACAAAGATATGGTCAAATTAACATTATGGGATTTAAGGTGTCCATCATGTACACATGGTGTTATTAAAGTGTTTGTGGATAATCTGGAAGAATTTCAGAGAACTTGGTTTAGTAAAGGCATAAGTAAAGCTGAAAGAGAAAGATACTTACGAAGTAAGTCAGGTGAAATTGTAACAGATTATCCCGGTAAGAAAGAAGAATTAAATATAGTACAAAGAGATAGTCAATCTAAAATAATTAGATACCATAATTATTTTAGAAAAAATGCATGGGTAGAAATAATTAATGCTTATGGCTGTAAATCTAAAGCACATTTTGATATGTTAAACATACATATAAGGTATATAAGTTTTAAAAATAAGTTTTATAAGATTGCATCTTTTGATGCAATGGGATGCTGTAGATATTATGAAGGATTACGCAATATAAATAATTGGGGAAATCCATTTTTGTTACTAAGCATAAAAGATAAGGAATACGATAGGTTAAGTGATATTGAACAAAGACAAGTAACCAGAGAGTTGTCAGAGTTCAGAAATGATGCAGTAAAGTCTTTTGTATGGTACACTCTAAAAGAGTATAATACTATAGACGAATTATTAAATGAGGCATCAAAACGAAAAGTACTAAATGTTGATGAGTTGCACATATTAACATCTGATATACTTGGTGAATTAGGGTAGTGAGGTGATGACTATGAGTATATTTATAACTGGGGATACTCATGGTAATTTTAAACGATTCACAAAGAAGCAGCTAAATAAATACAAATATTTAATTGGTAGTAACGATTATGTAATAGTATGTGGAGACTTCGGGTTATTATGGGCGGATGACAAGGAGTTTAAATATAATTTAGATTGGTTCAGTAAATTACCATTTACTATTCTATGGGTACAAGGTAATCATGAGAATTACAACATGATAAAACAATACAGTTTAGAGAAGTGGAATGGTGGATACGTACGACATATTATTAAGGACAAAGTTATATTACTTGAACGTGGTCAAATATTCACTATTGAAAATAAAACATTCTTTACATTTGGTGGTGCGGAATCAAATGATATAGATGGAGGAGTTTTAGATAGAAATAGTGATAGTTTTAAAATAGATAAACTACATGCTAAGAAATTAGGGTTAAATTATCGTATTTTAAATGAATCATGGTGGAAAGAAGAGTTACCATCTAATGATGAAATAGTTATTGCAAATGCAAATTTAATAGAATATAATTACACTGTTGATTATATAATTACACATTGTGCATCATTATCCATACAAGATAAGTTATCTATATCACAACATAAGAAAAAAGATAATGTGCTAACTAAATATTTTAATGGACTAGAAGGTATAGTAGATTTTAAGCACTGGTATTTTGGGCACTATCATGATGATTTAGATATAGATAATAAGCATACATTAGTATACAAAGAAATTATAAAGTTAGGAGAATAGGAAAATGTTAAAAGACACAGTACAAAAAATGATGGTCGAAGCAATGAAAAGCGGAGATAAAGAATTAAAAACAGTGTTAGCAGGTGTAAAATCAGCACTTATGAATAAGGAGATTGAATTACGTGGTAAGAAAGATATGGATGCAGAAGCTGAAATCGAAGTTATCAATAAATTAGTTAAGTAAGTAAAGGAATCAATTGATACAGCTCCCGCAGATAGAGTTGATACAATTGAAAAATTAAATAGAGAACTTAAGATTTACGAGCAGTTCTTACCAGAACAGATGTCAGAGGATGAGATTAAAACTACAATTGAAAAAGTCCTAAATGATTTAGGTATTTTAGGGTCAGCTACACCTAAAGATAAGGGTAGAATTATGAAAGAATTAATACCTCTTACAAAAGGCAAAGCAGACGGTAAGGTAGTTAATAAATTACTTAGTGATTATATCTAAGTTGTATAGGAGTTTATTGTATGAATGTAGAAATATGGATAAATACATATGGAGACAAAGCATTATTCATAGGATATGAATATGTTATATTTAAGAAGATAGATGATATAAAACCTGAACTTATTTGTAGTAGAGGGTTAAAGTATTGTGTACCAATGGATAAAATTAAATTAGCATATTATAAAAATGGATTTAGACCTATAGATGATAATGTAAAATCCATTTGTGGCATATGTAAATTCTTTAATACTTGCTGTAAGGGTGAAAATACAACACCTTGTTGCAGTTGTAATCGTGTAAGAATGTGTCCAGACCAAAAGATGCTAGAGGATAAATTAGTATTAAAAACTGTAGACAAATATGAAGAAATGATTAAACAGGGGGATAATACATAATGGCAGATTTAGATAAGATGGAATTAAGTGAGGCAGAACTTAAAAAAATCAAAGAAGATTCTGATAAAGAATATGAAAGCTTATTAGAGGATATAAAAAAGCCATCAATATTACCTAAAGTTATGCTAGCAGCTACACTTATACTTATAGTATTAATATTAAAGACTTTAGCTAGTACTCAAGATTTAATGGTAGAGCAGCAAGATAATACTGAAAAAATCACTGTAGTTATAGAG
>JAGALE010000053.1 GCA_017625335.1 Lachnospiraceae bacterium | reverse complement strand
TGCAGACATTTACAAGTCCAAGGGACGTATCAATGATATCGACCTTTTGCTACAGTTAGCCGAAGGCCTTAATACCATTAATAAGTCTAGCATAATAAACAAATTAAATAATATCAAATCAAATTCCAAATAGCAACTAGCTATTTGTATATAAGCACTGCCCTAAGTCTATTCTGCCAGCTGTGCACTACTCACTTTACCACATAGGTGGTTAATAAACTGCTGTGCAGTTCTTCCTGACACACCACCATGAGCCATCTCCCACTTGTTAGCTTCGAGAATAAGCTCATCCTCTGTCATCTTAATCTCAGGATATCTCTTACTAAGCTCTGTAACTATGTAATTAAACTCCTTCTTAGATGGTCTGGAGAAGTTTATGGTCACACCAAATCTATTAACCAGAGAAAGCTTCTCCTGCATAGTATCAGACTGGTGCATCTCAACATTGTAATCAGATCTGTCATTCCAGGTTTCCTTAATAAGATGTCTACGGTTAGAGGTTGCATAAATTAAAACATTGTCTGGCTTTGACTCTAAGCCGCCCTCGATAACCGCTTTAAGATATTTGTATTCTATCTCGAACTCCTCAAAGGACAAATCATCCATGTATATAACAAATTTGTAATTTCTATTCTTAATGTGAGATATAATAGCAGACAAATCCTTAAACTGATGCTTGTATATCTCTATCATTCTAAGTCCCTGATCATAATACTGGTTAATAATAGCCTTGATACAGGTTGACTTACCTGTTCCACTATCACCAAACAACAGACAATTATTAGCTCTTTTACCAGCCACAAATGCCTCTGTATTATCTATAAGCTTTTTCTTCTGAATCTCATATCCAACTAAATCATCAAGCACAACTCTGTCAGTGTTATTAATAGGGATAAACTCTATATCCTTCCCATCATCATGCTTAATTCTAAATGCTTTGTTAAGGCCAAACATGCCCACACCATACTGCTTATAAAAGCCAGTCATAATATCAAACACTTCGCCAGCATCCTTAGCCTCACTTATAGAATCACTTACATATCTCACCTTTTCACTAACGCTCTTATTATACATCTGAGACTTCTTAGGCAGAGAATGATAATTGGTAATTGTAGAAAAGCAATCTACACCAAGCTCCTTTTCCACAGTAGAAAAATCATAGTGAAACAGCTTCTTAAATATATCAAAATCATGAATTGCAAATCCGTTTACCGAACCATCTCCTGCCCCAACCTTCTCGCAGGTTAGGGTAAATGAATTCTCATTAGTCACAAGCAAAAAGGCCAGATAATCCTGCCACAAATTCCTGTTAAATCCATAGCTTGTAGCCAAGTCCAGGATTCTTTTTATCTGCTGATATATTCTTGAAACAAGGGTGGCATCATCACAGGTCTTCATATCCTTATCATGGAAAATCCGGGCAATCTCATGCAGAATACTATCTTCACCTAAATCTCTATATAAAACTAATTGTGATATATCTCTATACATCGTAAAACCTCCAAGTTATCCCTATGACTGGTCAGCTTCAGCCTGCTCATCCTCTGATTCTTCATCATCAGACTTCGGGTCAGCAGAAGCATTTGCTCCCTTCTTAGGAGCAAACATCCTTCGTCTCGACTCCATAAGAGGCACCACATCATCAGAAACCTCTTTGTCGTCTATGTTAATCTTCTTATGCTTTAATTTTCTTAAAACCAGGCTTCTAAAGTATGCATAGAGAACAGAAACAAGTGGGATAAACAGGAACATACCCATAACACCCATAAGGTCTCCACCTACAAGTACAGCCAAAAGTACCCAGATAGCTCCAAGTCCTATATCTCCACCCACAAGCTTTGGATAGATAAAGTAATTCTCCAAAAACTGAAGGACGAAGAACAATATAATAAACCAAATCACATACTTAGGTGAATCCACAAGTATTAAAAATGCACTGATAAAGCAACCTATAAATGCACCAAACACAGGAATTAACGCAGTAAACGCCATAAGCACACCTACTGTAAGAGGATATGGTAAGCCAAGCAGACTCATAGCTACAACGAACATACCACCTAAGATAATTCCCTCTCTAAACTGGCAGGCAAAAAATTTGGTGAATGTAGTGTTAGCAATCTTGCCGAATACCATAAGCTCATCCGCTGTACTCTCTTTAAACATAGCATAGATAACCATTTTAGTCTGTCTTCCTAGCTTTTCCTTCTGTGCCAAAATATACATAGAGAATACGATTCCTATAAATATATTAACAACAGCACTGATTATAGAAGAGAAGATATTAACAGTTGTGGAAAGAAGACTACTACCTCCGTCCTTTACAAAAAGGCCTATCTCCTCCCAATTAATCTCTATATCATTAATTGCTTCTGTAACCTCAGGATACTTTGCTGTGTACTTGATTATCCACTGCTTTGCCTTCTCAATAAGGTCAGTATCCTCCAGCTTCTGCTTAATATCAGCTATGGTATTACCCACCTCAGGTACAACCACAAACAGCACAAGACCAAGCACTAATAAAGCTAATACGTATGACACAATCATACTAATTGGTCTCTTAAGCTTGTACAGCTTAGAGGACTTCTTCTTAAAAAAACCATCCTCTATGCTCTTCATAATAATATTAATTACAAATGCTATTCCACAGCCAATAAGAAATGGAAGCAAAAGCGCAATCAGCTTATTTACAAAATATACAATTACGCTTGTATGATTAACCAGATAAATCAATAATACTGTAAATGTAATTACGCTTAAAACCATCTTCATGGCCTGCTTTTTTTCTCTCATACTAATCTCGTCTCCTATAATCCAGTATAGTCAAATTCTATTAACTATTATTCCCAATTTGGAAAGCCAGCAAGCTGGCAATCCATTATTTATGAATTATTATATAATATTAATTGCTGATAAAAGGTGTTGCCATGCTACCTGGTGCATCACTTACCTTAGGAAGCACAACAATCTGTATAGCCTCTAATCTCTTAGAAAGTCCTGCAGTTCCTGCATCCTGACCATTTACTGCCCAATCAAGCCAACCGTAGGTCTGAGCATGAACTCTGTAATATACATCGTAGTGATCAGCAACCTCACCGTAAAGCTCTATACGTATACCCTCTAAACGCTTTGATTCTCCAGAGGTTCCTGCCATCTCACCATCCTTTGGCCAGGTTTCAGGAGCATCCTTGTCACCCTGCCAGCCATAATTCTGTACATGGGTAGTATATCTGATTCCACCCTCGTAGCCTGTGTCACCAAGGCTAATGTTGATACCCTCAAGACGCTTTGACTCACCACTGGTTCCACTTATTGAACCATCATATACATATCCCTGCCAGCCATAGGTCTGTACGTGAGTTCTGTAGTTAACCAAACCTGCTGTTGCATTCTCTGATGTAGATCTTGTACCCATATCAACATAAGAGTATCCTAAGATTCCGTCTATGTAATCCCATTTTGGAACAACAACAACCTGGATACCCTCTAAACGCTTACTCTGTCCGGCAGTTCCTGCTTCCTGACCATTCTTGGCCCAACCAAGCCAGCCATAATTTTGAGCATGTACTCTGTAATATACATCAAACTCAGCCGCATCACTACCTGTAAGTCTAATCTGAATTGCCTCTAGACGTCTTGACTCACCGCTAGTTCCACTAAGCTGTCCGTCCTTCTTCCACTGACTCTCCCAACCATAGCCCTGGATATGAGTTCTATATTCAATACCTAAATCATACTCTCCAAGATTATCAAGCTTGAGCTCTATAGCCTCTAATCTCTTAGATTCTCCTGATGTTCCACTCATAGCACCATCGTACACAAAGTTTTGCCATCCGTATGACTGCACATGAGTTCTATAATCAACACCTACATAATCTCTCTCTGAAGCATAATCATATGGCTCCCACCAGGACATAGGATACATCTCATGGAACTCCTCTGTATCATACTCCGGACTTCTAAAGTGATCATCAAGGACAAAATCTATCTCTGCAGGAAGGAAATAATCCCAGTTAGCTTCACTTCTTCCCACATCCCAGGTAGCATCTAAGCTGTACCAATTTCTACCAAGCTGAACTATATTCCAGCCATGAGTATCACTTGCAATCATTCTTACACTAAGTCCCATCTCACCTAACAATCTGTACATAGCTGTGGCAAAGCCCTGACATACTGTCTTATGTCTTATAATTGCACTGTAGGTTGAGTGATTATCTTCACCTTCCACATACTTAAAGGTTGATGTCATCCACTTGTACACCATTCTTACCTTCTCATAATTATGCATCTTCTCCCAGCCTGCGAACTCATTACTTAAAAGTCTACTTACTTCTGCATCTATGGACTTTTCCTGATAAGCAGAAGAAAGGTAGCTTACTTCATATGTAAATAGTACACCATCATTATATATATCATAATTTACTTGAGTTCCACCCCAGTTCCACAAAAGGTAATCCCCTTCCTTGTAGTTCCCGGTGAACTTAAATATCTGTGGTCTAACGTTATCGTAATAATCCTCTTTGATCCAATTCTCAACTCTTGAAAGTTCTTTTTCCGCCTCGTATCTTTCACTACGAGAATAGTTTTCAACGTCACGATTAGGAGTGATATAGGTTGCAAAGAAACGTATAGTTGACTTTCTCGCTACCATATTCTCACGAACATAGCTTGACGCAGCTGCAGGTGATGAACACCTTACAATATCCGAGCTCACCTCTACTGAGTCTGCTTCATCAACTAACTCATCTCCTTGAAGCTCTGTTGCACTAAGAGACGCATTCAAAGCCTCCTCATAGCTGCCATAGGCCTCCTCATTATAATCTGTAAATCCTACACTACTACCTGCCGCATCTGTCTCAGTTGCGTGAGCAATCACTGCAGGCTGAAGCATACATAGCATCATGGAAAGCATTGCAATCCATACTGCCGTCTTGTCAAAAAATCTCACAAGCTTCTGCATAACATTTCTCCTTTTTTATAAAATATATTATTTATGTATAATGACTCCATCCCCAAAAGGGTACAGTATCGCACTATAATATTTTATTATAACAATACTTCTAAGAATTATCCACCTAAAATTTGCTTTTATAAATCTGTTTTGTATGTTAAAATGGCTTTGATTGAATACTAGACCGACACGGAATCACTTACCATATGTGATTGTTTTATGTGAGTGCGTAATATAATTATGTTATATAATTGTGTTATGTAATTGTGTTACATAATTGCCTTATATGGTTACTTTATGCAACTAAATCAGGCAATATATTATAGATTAGGTTATTGTGGGAGGATTTTTACTATGGGAAGAAAAGCATCTAAAGCAACTGAAAACATATACTATCTGGCTCGTAATGCTGCTGCTGCAGAGGACGAAGCATTTTCAAGCCGAGAGAAAGCCGCTGCAAAGCTTGGCATAGAGCGTAGCCGACTAGCAAGAATCGAGCTTGAACAAATCGAACCATACGCAGAGGAGGTTGACACCATGGCCTGTGGCTACAATGCACCACACCTATGCACTGACTACTGCAACAACATATGCCCTATAGGAATCAGAAAGCTTGAAGAACAGGCTAAAGCCAAGGAGCCGGAAAGCATCGAACGACTTGTACTTAAGTTTTTAAGCTCCACTCAGAGCATGGAGAACATCTCGAAAATATTAGTAGAAATCACCCAGGATGGAAGAGTCGACAACGACGAGATTAAAGACCTTCAGGATGTATTCGAGGCTATGGACACTGTATCTGCTAATCTTGATGCCATCAAGATGTGGATTCTGACAGACCCTAAGCTTAAGCCATTCTTCCACTTTGATGGCGACACCCTTCGTATGAAAAAAGATTAAAATAAAAACGTAGTGAACATGACTAGTAATTATCACCTAGTTAATTCACTACGTTTTTTATTAATGTTCTTTTCTGATTATTTCGTAGCAATATACCTAAATATATCAACTAACTTCAGCTCACGACTCACTTATGCTACAAATTATACTCCACAAAAAGACTATCTCTGTATGCCGGGTCTGTGGAAGCCTTCTCTAAATCAGCAAGCTTGTTATCCTTTATTAACATGGCAACCAGCTGAGACATCCTTTCCAACCCCTGTTCAAACCCCTGTTCAAGCCCCTGTTCTAAGCCCTGTTCTAAGCCCTCCTGCTTTGCACTATTATACATATCCTGTATCGCTTTGCACATATCTGCATTCTCTCCTTCCTTAACTACACTTCTATCAATTAATCTACCAACATTCAAAACCTGCTCGTATACCATACTTGACTCATAATCAAGATTTCCGAAATACTCCTGGTGGTCAAATATGTAATCCTTCATCTTAATCTCGTCTTTACAACATTTTATCACGCCAACAAGCATTTGTAAATCCGTTTTAAATACTGATATATCATCTATATTGTGAGGATTAAACAGACTTATATGATAGTTTGGGACATACTTTTTTAATACATCCATCATAACCTCATTATCTCTTATCCCATCCAAATCAAACATATCATATAAGTCCATATTTCCATCCCAATCATCGCCTCTGTAGAACACAAGTGTTATCACCGGATACAGCTTATCATCTTTTCTAAATCGAGAGAAAAACTCTGCGCTTCCCATCATAGCTTTCTTTTCATCCTCAGGTATACTGTTCCATATACCTCTCATCTGATCCACATATGACAGAGAATTCATCACCATATTCCTAACCGGCATGGCATAGTGCACCTTATCCTGATCCTCAACAGTTAACAAAACCCGAAGCATTATACCATTCCACAGCATAGCCATATCCTGCAATCGCTGTATAAATTTAAACTCTCCGTTCTTATCATAGAAGCTAAAATCAAGCTCCTTATCAATATCAATTAATTCCTCTGGATTAATTACCTGCTGCCCATTAAAGCACATCCCATTAAATATATCTGCGAACCTTTTCTTATTTTTTAACCATGATTTAATATTCACATCTGTCTTGCCCATAAGTATGTATCACTTCCTTTGTAATTAGTTTAGCAGAACGTCCTTATGGGGATTGTATAAGACAATAGTAATATCGTAAAGCCTAATTTTTCAAACGTTTGTACAGTTTTGAAGCATTATGTGAAAAGTCTGTGAACAAAGAGTAATAAGAATTCCCTAAAAACTTAGATAAAATAAGGGTTTGCGAAAACTACATCAATTTCGCAAACCCTAAAATGTATCGGTAATTTCCGACGATAGAAAATATTACTGTTTAAACACCCGAAGTTCTATAGTCACCCTACTTCTGTATAAAAGCCCTTGACTCTGTCCCCGTCACATTACCATAAGTCACAGATGGAGCTGGGTTCGTCTTTGGAACTATCACCACCTGAATTCCTTCAAGTCTTCTAGATAGTCCTGCTGTGCCTGCAGGTGCACCATTCTTAGCCCAGCCAAGCCAGCCGTAGGTCTGAGCATGAACTCGGTAGTAAATATCATAGTGCTCAGCCATCTCTCCGGTAAGGGTTATACATATTGCTTCAAGTCGCTTGGACTCGCCACTGGTTCCCGCCATCTCACCATCTGCTTTCCAGGTTGATGGCTTATTAAGGTCAGCACCCTGCCAGCCGTAGGTCTGCACGTGAGTTGTATATGCTATACCACCCTCATAATCCTTGTTGGTAAGCTTCATCTCTATACCTTCAAGTCTCTTGGACTCTCCGCTGGTTCCACTCATCTGACCGTTATATTTCCAGCCCTGCCAGCCGTAGGTTTGCACGTGGGTTCTGTAGGCTACATTTACGTCATCTGTACCCGGCACAACCGGATTGGTGTTGCTGGTTGATGGATAGTTAACTATAGGTGAGCTGCCTTCCTTCGCATCAAATGGAATGTCATAAGCTGACTTTATTCCATCCACATTATGATTGAAGCTTTCACCCTTCTTAACTACAACTATCTGAATTCCCTCTAATCTCTTAGAGTAGCCTGCTGTTCCTGCTGCCTGTCCATTAGAAGCCCAACCAAGCCAACCATAATTCTGAGCATGGACACGGTAATAAACATCATAGTAATCCGCATGCTCTCCTGTAAGCTGAATCATTATGGCTTCAAGTCTCTTGGACTCACCCTCTGTTCCGTTCATATCTCCGTCTGAGGACCATGGCAACCAACCATAGGACTGACAATGTGTTGTATACTGAATTCCAAGATCAAGATCAGGACAATTTGTAGCTGGATTAACCACTATATTTATACCCTCAAGTCTCTTTGACTCTCCACTGGTTCCTGACATTGAGCCATTTGACTCCCAGGTCTTTATGTCATCGTCCTCGCCTTCCCAACCGTAGGTTTGGATATGGGTACGATAATTAACATTAATCTTAGGTGCTACAAACGGTATTGCTGTTCCTTCACCGCCTGCGTTGCCGGTTGAGCCTGTTGAGCCACTAGTGCTTCCGTCTGTGTTATCGTTCGAACCACCTGTGTTTCCACCTGTCGAACCTGTTGATCCACCTGTGTTACCACTTGTCGAACCACTATTTCCTGCATTTCCGCTTCCACCGGTTCCGCCTGCCTCGCCACTGGTTCCGCTGTCTCCGCTTCCGCCTGCTTCTCCACCGGTTCCACTATCTCCGCTTCCGCCTGCCTCACCACCGGTTCCACTATCTCCGCTTCCGCCTGTTTCGCCACCGGTTCCGCTGTCTCCACCCACATCATCTGCATTTTCTTCATATTCGTGAGTTTTAATGGTTATTCCAGATGAAGAATTACCATAGATCAAATATATGGTATCATCATATACTGTTCCATCCATACCTAGAATACCATCTCTGGTAACCTTAGTACCAACTGACTTCCACTTGTTATTAACTAGTGTTTTTACATACACATCCTGAGAATCAACTTTTCCATCCTGATAGGTAATGTATATATTATCTCCATGGAAGAACATACTCATAGGCACTGCGCTGCTATCTATAAATGTATTGGTTCCAAGCTTCGCCCAAGTGGAGTTATCCCCAGCAAGATTTAAGCTAAATACATAGCTATCCTGACTGTTATTGTTACCATCACCATTTTTCATAAGATAGAGAGTATCCCCTTGCACCTTTGCATAATGGGAATCGCAGTTCATAGCATTGCCTACACGCTTCCAGCTAGAAGTAGCTTCATCATATCTGCTAGCTATAACTGAGTTGCCACCAAATGCGTCTCTAACTACAACCACAGGTGCACCATTATGCATGCTTATCACAGGATTACATGGATAGGAGCCTGTGCTTACTACACCGTAATCAAACTCCCTTGATTGTTCATAAGCCTCGCAATATGTGGCATATCCAGAAGATGTGCCTGAGCCTGTGTAAGCAATATAAAGCTTCTCACCATCAGCTACTATATCAAACTCGCTTGCTTCATTATTTGTTCTATACACACGAACCCAGCCATAGGCGGAATCATACTCGTACAGATTAACCCTTGTATTACCGTAATCCACACAAGCCACATATAGCTTATCACCTGCCATAACCAGCTTGTGATGTCCACCATTTACAGATACAGTATCTCCAAGCTGGCTCCACCCACCTAGATTACTGTACTTGTATACTTGGAAGCTACCTGTGGTTCCTGTAGCTGTACTAGAAGATAATCCTGCGACCACATAAATATTTCCATCTGCATCCATAAAGGAATCCACATCGGTTAATCCATTTACGGACTTAGTTGACTCTGTATTCCAAAATCCGCCCAAAGACTCCCCGCCATCACCAAAGCTTACATCAAAGCTAATGGTAGGACCTGTAGCACTTCCAACATTGCTTATAACTATTCCACTATTAGTTCCATCTGAATAAGTAATTGCCCCCTCCTCTAAGGAGTCCTCATAATTTGAACTGCCATAGCTGGTTCGACCTGACTCTGCCGAAAGAAAGGATTTGGATAAATCCCCTTCTGCAGCCTCGTTCCCATAAGCATCATAGGTATCACCAGGTCTAAAAACATATATAAGGTCTGTCTCACCAGCCATATTCTTTATCTGTTTTGTGTTAACTCTGTACACTATAAGACCCGAACCATGTACATAGCTATCATATGCAGTAGATGCATAATCGGAATCCTTATATCTATACTCCACCACGAAAAATTCAGTATCAGAATAATCGGTTTTGAGAATCAAAGCCTGGTTATCCTTTGTCGCTTCAGTGGCAGCCGAGGCAGAGTAAATAGTATACCCCTTAGCATCACTGGTTATGGTTGGAATAGTAAACCAACCTGTATAGCTAGATCTAAGATACGCAAGAGGATACTGCAACCTGTAGCTAACCTTACTCATAATATCCCAATATCCTACCGGGAGAGCTGTACTGCCATTTGAAGCTCCAACTCTATACAAATCAGGATAACCTAGAGAATGCATAAACTCATGTATGAATACACCCGATTTTTGCAGGCCAAGATATCCTCCACTTTCAGTAACAACATTATAATTACCGGCCTTAAGTCCATTTACAGTCTCATAACCACCGTACTCGGATTTGTGGCTGGTTATTACATCGTTCCCCTCAGCATCTCTATCTGTATACGCTGCCACTAAGATAATATTATCGATAAGGCCATCATTATCTAAATCCACATCAACACTTTCATCTAGCAGATTTTTCGACTCTAGCTGAACAAGAGCCTCCGACAGCATCTCAGAGGAATTAGTACCACTATACTCACTAACACTCTTAGACAGCTTAAACGGAGTTATGGTATTCTTAACCGAATCATATTGAGGAAAAACATTGACTATTTCCAGCTGCCCATAGGATATATTATTAATATACTCCGCCAGGCCGGTATTAACTGTTTGGCTTCCGGTAAACATGTCAAAGGTAGTCTGAGGGTTGTAAAGAAAGCATTCGCCCACACCACCGCTAGTTGCATGAGTTGAGTGGTCTGTGTCCTGAAAGTCTACGAATAAGATCACATTAGCCATACTGGTGGTTTGAGCCTTGGATTCTATGTAATTCCCCGGAATACATAAAGTCTGTGCAATAACCAAAAATCCTACTAACACATATGTAATTATCTTTTGTAATGTATGTTTCATCTTATCATCCTTCTTGATTTGCTAGTTGTTCTTTTAATCTCTCTATCTCTTTAAGTAACAAGGCTACGTCTACACGCAGCCTCTTATAGCATTGTATCCGATTGCACTAAAGCTAAGTAGCACTGGAACTAAAACAATTATCAGATTATACACCTTATCAGGCATCTCATTCTTAAACTTATCCGAATTAAGCACCAGCAAAAGTGGGAACAAAATCGGAATAAAATATCTACCCTGAACACCATTAATAGCTACATGCCCTACTGGGGTGAAGCTGATATACATAGCGGTCCACACAAAGCAGATAATCACGAAGCAAACCCCTGCCATAATTACTCTTGCCTTCTTCCCAAGCTTAAAGGAAGGAGTGTCTGTAAACACTACAAAAATAAGCAACATAGTTGTAATATTACTAAATCTCACAGCTGTAAAATGAGCCATAGTACCGAATATTCCATCTCCCAGCAGGAAGCTTGGAGCAGTATAGGCTATGCTCTTAAGCAGCAAGGACGCATATCCAACAGGATTGCCAAGTATGTGACTAAGCTGACCACCTGCATTAGTGGCACCACCTCTGGAATCACCTCTCACAGAAGGATTAATCAGCATAGGCACAATCATCACTGCCAAAATCACGAAGCAAAGTATAAAGATACCATACTTCATAAGAATCAATGTCTTCTTATCCTTGAACTTATCCTTAGGCATTATAAGCAGCAACAGAAGCAGTGGCGCATACACCATCTTCACCGCGCTGGCAATAGCAACAGACACAAGGAATATCACATAGCTCTTCCAGGACATGTATCTTTCCCTGTCACCGTACTCAGCGAAAAATGTAGCCAAGCCCAAGAACACGAATGCATTTACAGTTGCATCATAGGAATATGATGAAGCAAGGAACAATGTAGTAGGCATCAGCGCCATAACTGTCATAATACGTCTTCCTATAGTAAGCTTCTTAAGGGCCAGATATGTCACCCATATATATACCAAAGCATTAAACAGCTTACCCATATAATAAAGGGTTGAAAATGGCAGCTTAAACAACCTACCTATACGAATACCTATATTGCTAGGGATATGTCCCACTGAGCTAAGCTTGGAAAATGAAGTCTTAACCACCTGATTTCCCTCATCACCCTCATCGTATATCTTACTTCCCCTAAGGAAATCCTCTAAAGCCTCATACTCATCCTCACTCTTAGGATAGAACAAGGTACTTACAGCATCATCACTACTGTAATATTTAATCTCCGGAGTGCTTACAATCTCATCTCCAAAGCCTAAATGATAGGCATAATAAAAATGATTAGCCTCATCCCAGGAAACCTTCTGAGTCGGGAAGGTAAACACCATAGCCACACAAAGTCCTGTGGCCAAAAATGCGAACACCACCTCAAGCCTTGTGGCAAGAAGCT
>JAGALE010000052.1 GCA_017625335.1 Lachnospiraceae bacterium | reverse complement strand
TACCCTGCTCTAACACTATACATTAATTGTTTGTACCCTCATAAATTTGTGATTCAAATTCATTATATATGTAATTGTTTTCCAATCACTGTCTGTTTCCTTATTTGGAACTTCTAGTTTTTTACTCATCTGAGCCATTACATTATTTGGAACTTGTCTTTTTCTTAATTTATTATTTACATATCTCTGTGACTCATCTGTATATACATATATTAGATGATGTTCAAATGTTGGAAACCATTCAATAAATTCTTTTCTCTGATGTATTGTTAATGCATTTGTGTCTACTACACAATCTATATTGTTTATTTCTGCATCATGAATTGCCTTCCAAAACTCTATCCACACATTAAACTTATTTTCTCTTATGCACTCATCCCCGTTTATATGTGCATAAAAATCATCTACACCCAGATATCTAAGATTCATCTTATCAGCAATCATTTTTGAATAAGTAGTCTTTCCTGAACCACTTAGTCCGCACATTAAATACATTTTACTCATTTCTACTATCCTCGTGTTAACAAATGAAAAATTCGCCTATCATTCCATTTTTAATATGTTCAATTAATCTTAGCTCTGCTTTACACTGTAACTGCATTTGTTTAAGATGGTTATACATAGTGTCATCTCCATCTGCCAATGCCTTTGATATCTGTTTAAATAGTAACTCTTCTTTTTCTTCAATTTTGCATCTAAGCTCATCTAATTTTTTAGCATCATATTCTTTTGTATTTTTTGACATATTCATCTACTCCTTAATTTCTCTCCATTCTATAATGTCTGAAATTCTAATATCAGAGCAATCCTCAATACTCTCAAATGTTACTCCCTCTAAATAGAATGATGTTCTAGTTAAAAATGCCTTAATTGTTTGTCCCCAGGCTGTCAAAATCTCCACTGGTTTTCCTAAGTCAGGTAATTTTACCTGACAATAAGCATAATCGACAGTAGGTTCGGCTGCCCTCTTATGTCTAGAATATCCTTCCATTTTTCTGATTTTTTCAATTACCTCATTACTGATTCCAGCACCATTTTTACGTAAATATGTATGCATATCAATGTATGTAATACCTAGTTTTTCTTCATCTGACATGCCTGATAATCCATCATCTGGTGTTTTATATACTAATTCAAGAGGTAACCCCAGTTCCTCACCAATTCTCATTACTTCTAAAGAAGTAAATCCAGCAATTAAGTTAAAGTCATGTGCCCCATCTCCATGTTTTGTAAAGTATCCAAGTGTTAATTCACTTAGATTTCCTGTACCAGCAACCCTACATCCATGTGTCTGTCCAAATGTATACAATGTAGTCATTCTAATACGAGGTGCAAGGTTTACTTTTGCCTCATAGCTCACTAACCCATCCTCATGCCCAAGAGTATCTAAAAATGTATCATAAATATTTTTAATATTGATTACTTTATACTTAATACCAAGTAATTCTGTAACCCTTACACTATCATTGATATCTTTCTGAATACCATTTGGCATTAATAACCCAAATACGTTTTCACTTCCCATTTTATCTGCTAATAATTTAGCTACAACTGTGCTATCTTTTCCACCTGAGATACCTAATACAACTTTCTTTGTATTAGAACTATTTAAATAGTCATCTAGCCATTCATTAATAGCATCAATTGCCTTTTTAGCATCAAATTCCTTTGTATGCTCGTGCACTAACTCTCTGTACTTTAAAATATCCATTTTTTATCCTCCAGTATACTTATAGCTTATAAAATTTAATTTCTCTTACATTCGTTAATGTTTCAAGAATCATAGGCAGTACTACATTCCAATCCGCTCCACCCCTACAGCATCCTATCAGCCATGGAAATGCTACTATTTCATTTTCACACATGGTATTAATCTGATTCAGACATGTTTTAAATGCATCTAAATCTGTATATTGTTTACCATCATATCCATATCTATCTTGAGCAAACATGTTTATTATACCATGATATGGAGTTCCACACATTGCATCCCAAGAATCTTTATCAGGATTAGTAACTACTAATTGAATTGTACCTAATGGATTTATACCCTTTTCCTTACATTCATTAATGTGATTAATATATCTATAATATACATTATCATGCTTATCTCTGATTGCTTTAGCTACACCACTACCCATCTTACCCTGACAATTTACTTGATGACATATATAATCAACTTGCTGTGCATCTAGTAAATTTCCATTGATTAACTTATAATCTCTCATTATAATACCCCCTGTCTACTTGATATATTATTCATCAAGTTCAATTTCTACTGTTTTATCAGCTAATCTAATAATTGGATTTTTATCCTCATCCATGTATATCTTATCAATTAATAGCACTATATCCTTTGTTTTACTAGCCTCTTTAACTATAGGAATCAATGATTTTTGTACTGATTTATGGTATAAATGAATATCAGATACAACTATACACTTTATATCATCACAGTTAAAATATCTAAGTATATCTAATCTATCCGAAGAGTTTACTTCTTTTATCTCATTGTGCCTCAATTCAGTTTGAATATACTCTTTTGTTTTTGCTAACACTGATTGGCAGTTATCAATTCCACAACCCTTAAACAAGTATATCATTGTACATACTCTCCTTTATTATATGTATTAAAATAATCAGAACGTGTGATTCTATCTGCTATTTTAATTTCTGCATGTTCTTCTATAAATTTATCATATGGTTTAAACACCTTATGTCCACAAGCTTTTACACCATGCTCACATGTATTATCAGATATTAAACATCTACTACATATGTTTTTGCAACTTGCACATATACAACCTTTTTCAAAGCACTTTTTATTTAATGCTGCCATATTTTATTCTCCTTTATGACTTTCCCTATATATTGCAATTTTTTCAATTAATTCCTGCTTGCTTTTTTCACCAATACCTCTGATATACTTTTTATTTACAATTTTTTCAGCCTCATCGATTGTATCAATTCCTGACCTCCTCAAGCTATTATAAGTTCTTGTAGATAGTTTAAGCTGATATAAATCAGAATTTTCATAAGAATAGTATTCACCATCTGGTTCTTCTGCTTCTTCCTTAAGCTTAATTGAATCAATACCACGTGATTTGCAACATTTATAGATATAACTGTACCAAATATCTAATGTATCACCATCTTTAATTCCCTTAATAATGAAATCTCCAGGTCCATATCCTCCACTTACTCTTGTAATTAAAATCTTGTTAATTCTTTTAATTATTGCACTTAAGTTGTTACCAGTAGTTCCATATTTTTCACCAAGCCTACTGTAAGATGTATTGTATAATACTCTGTCTTTATAAGCTAAGTAATTTCTCTCATTTCTATCAGATTCTTTTCTGTAAGACTCCAATACCAAATTAGCTGCTATACCATTTTTATTTCCAGGCTTACTCTTTACTTTGTTTACCTTAAATACATGTTTAGCTACTTCATTACCAAGTTTTAATTCTTCTTCTGTAAATGCATCTTTTAAACTCATCTATATACCTCCTTTTTTATCTTGACTTATTCCCATATCTTTCAATGCAACTTTTAAAGTAATAACATATTTACAATGACCATGTTCTAAGAACATGCAAGTATCAGTGTTTTTTCTAACACCACAGGAACACATTCCCTGTCCATTAAATGTATTCCATCTATATGGGCAGTCATATAATGAATTACAATTGACTACTATTTTTCCCATATTCTATCTCCCTAGTCTGTTTCAAAATCAATCATGACTCTAAAAGTTGTTCCAACTGGTAAGTTCATACCAGTAAGCACATCTAAAGCAACTGCCACATGGTTTCCACAATCACTGAGTACTTTATTAGTAGTCTCATTGCCATCTTTAATAATTTTGACACCAATAATATTATTATCTGTATCTTCCATGTATGTTTCAAGCACCACTTCTTTTCTTCCCATGGTATTATGAATCATAGTAGCTTTATTTAAAGTATTAACCTTACACATTAATTTATACCCCTTATAATTTAATATTATAATATTTTAATATTATACTGCTAATAACTAAGCTATCTAAATTTAAAAT
>JAGALE010000051.1 GCA_017625335.1 Lachnospiraceae bacterium | reverse complement strand
CGTAATGATGTTTGTTTCCTGCTTTTTTGCATATTACATTTTTTGGATTTAAATCATGTAATTATTGTTGGTCGTACTTGTCGGCTAAATCGTTGATGTCACTTCCAAAGGTCTCTAATGGAGTGTTAAGAATTTTCTCTAAATCCTCCTGTTCCTTATTATCCTGAGCCTTCTTGTTCTTCCACCACTTAATAACCATGGCAACAATTATGATTGCTGCAACAGCAATGACCGCAACTATACCAATAACTCTGCCATTACTCTTAGCCATTATGTTCTTGGATGCATCTCTAAGACCATTACCAAAAGCCTTTGCTAAATCGCCGGTAGACCAATAACTGTTAACCTTGTCACTAATTAAATTAAGAGATACTTCGTCAATGATTTCTCCGGTGTCAAATCCTGCAGCGTAGTAATAATCATCCTCTTCTGCGATATAAACAATAAGGAAGTTACCTTCACAGTCGAAAAGCTGCTCGTAAATCATATCTTGATATGTATCATAGCCTTCGTATTCACTCTTTGAAGGAGTATTCTCGATTACATAAAGGAATGGGAATACACCGGTTTTGTTATAGAATTCCTTAAAGCCGGCAATCAATGTCTGCTCGTTGGTGTTATCTATAAATTTCTCGATACAGGTGTCTATGTAGTAACCATTACTTCTGTCAACAGCTCCATTAAATTTATCTCTGTTAAGCTTAGCATTAGAACCAGTTCTACTTCCACCAACTGAACTAGAGAAGAGTGCAACAACTACGATAAGCATAATGATTGCATATGCTAATACTGAAGCACATCCGCCACTGCTACTTCTGCTAGAGTAGTAACGATTACCGCCTCTGTAGTAATATCTACGACGTGGTGGAGGTGGCATATGATGACCGTGATGATGGTGAGAAGAATGGTATCCACCACTGTATCCACCACTGTATCCACCACTATATCCTCCGCCATATCCGCCTGAACCACTCATTCTTCTTGGTCCACTGCTACTACTGCTTGAACTTCTTGATCTGCCACTACCTGAAAATGAACGACTGCCGCTACGACTGCCGCCGCCCATAGAACGACCGCCGCCACCACGACTACCGCCGCTTCCTCCCATAGAACGTGCCATAATTTATCCTCCTTGTTAATTATGATTCAATATTTACATAACTATTTTACAATGAATAATCAAAACAGTAAATACAAAATTTCCTATAAATTAAAAAAATAAATATACTATAATCTTATCTTCACAAAATCATGTAAATATGCTAGAGTAGTGGTTGTTGACCGTATTGCCTATTGAAATAGGTGGTATGAGTGTGATTTTTCTAAAGTTCAGTAAACGAACTATACGAGGTGGAATATAATGAGAATAGGAATGGGCTATGATGTCCACAAATTAGTAGATAATAGACCACTTATTATAGGTGGTGTAAATATTCCTTATGAGAAGGGATTGTTAGGACATTCAGATGCAGATGTTTTGGCACATGCCATTATGGATTCTATATTAGGAGCTGCAGGTCTAGGTGATATAGGCAAGCATTTTCCTGATACTGATCAGCAATTTAAAGGTGCTGATAGCATAAAGCTTATGGAACAAGTAGCTAAGCTTATAGATAAAGAAAATATGCTGATTGGTAATATTGATGCAACTATAATTGCTCAGCGACCAAAGATGCTACCATATATCGAGCAGATGAAAGAAAATATAGCTAAGGCACTGTCGGTTGACGTTAAACAAATTAATATAAAGGCCACAACTGAAGAAGGGTTGGGCTTTACCGGAGAAGGTCTAGGTATAAGTTCACAGTCTATTTGTTTGCTTGAGACAGTGGATAATTTTGATTATAGATCAAATTACAATGTAGAAGAAAACGTAGGGCAATGTACAGGGTGTCAGGGATGCCCTATGAAAAATGAAAAGGAGTAAAGAAAGCTTAACATGGAAGAAAGCGGGAAACGGACAAAAGAACACACGGATGGTATAGTATATTCGTATGAAAAGGATATTGAAGCTTTGAGAAGATTGTGGGATGAGGCATTTGATGATCCTGAGGAATATGCGGAGTATTACTTTAATAATATATGTATAAAAAATAGAGTACTATCAGCTTATATGGATGATAAGCTAGTGGGAATGATACATCTTAATCCATACACAGTGAATTTTCAAGGGACTGAGAAAAAATCCTATTATGTGGTTGGGGTCGCTGTTGCTATGGATAATAGGGAAAAAGGAATTATGAAATCCATGATGAATAAGGTACTCTATGATCTTAAGGATGAAGATATAGAATTTGTTTTTCTCATGCCTGCCTTAGAAGCATATTATAATAATTTGGGTTTCAAAAAGATTTATAATTCTAAAACGATGGATTTTACGATTGTTGAGCCGGAGGAGTTTGAGAGAGCGGTATCTGATTGCTATGCCTCTTTGATGCTTTGTACAGAACATATGAGTCAGCTTGCTACAGAGGATAAAGAATCTATAGCTGAAATTCTCAATAATAAACTGGGAGAAAAATATGCTGTATATTGCAAAAGAGACGCAGAATATATAGAGGAAATGCTTAAGGAACATAGCTGTCAAAGTGGAGATGTTTGTATAGTTTCAGAGCATATGATGTCTGATAATGAAGAAGCAGCAGAGGATAGAAATATGCTTGGTTTGTTCTCTTATGGATTAGAGGATGATACAATGTACGTGGAGAGATTTGAACCTCTAGGTGATAATTCCATGGCACTTATGATTAGTGTTTTAAAGCTGGCTACAGAGCTAACCTGTAGCAGATGTGTTATTACTGTAGCACAAAAGGATGTGGATGGATATGAACATATACTTGAGGGAATAGAATTGGACGTGACAGATGGAAAAGGTATTATGGCATGTGTTTTGAATTCTGATGAAGAGAAGTATATGAATGTTATGGTAGATAATACATTTATTGATGAAATAGTGTAAATGTGCAAAAAATGTATAAAAATGTGAAAATCATTGAAATTCCATTGTAAAATGTGATTTTAGTATGATATAATTAGTCGATTTGCTATATGCAAAATACAGCAAGAATAATTAGCAGTATTTGCTAAAAAAAATTAGATGGGAGAAAGACTCATGTACAAGATTTTAAAGAAAGAAGTTATGAATCAGGCTGTTATCATGATGGAGGTGGAAGCTCCATATGTTGCTGCTAGGTGTGAAGCAGGACAGTTTGTAATTGTAAGATTGGGTGAGGATGGAGAGAGAATTCCTCTTACAATTGCTGATTTTGACAGAGAGAAGAATTCAGTAACTATTATTTTCCAGGTTGTAGGTTATTCTACAGAGCAGTATGCAAAGCTTGAGACAGGGGACTCATTTGACGATTTCGTAGGTCCTCTCGGACAGCCGGCTCCATTTGGAAAGTGGAACAGAGTGCTTGGTGTTGCTGGCGGTGTTGGTTCAGCTCCTCTATATCCACAGCTTAAGAAGCTTTCAGAGATGGGGGTAGAATGTGATGTTATTATCGGTGGACGTTCAGCTGAATTTGTAATTTTGGCTGAGAAGTTTGCTAAGTTCTGTAAGAATGTATATATTATGACAGATGATGGTTCTCTTGGTGAGCAGGGACTTGTTACTAAGAAAATTCAGGAGCTTCTTGATGCAGGTGAGAAGTATGATCATTGTATAGCTATAGGACCTCTTGTTATGATGAAGTTTGTTGTTGCAACTACTAAGCCAGCAGATCTTCATACTACTGTATCACTTAATCCGATTATGATTGATGGTACTGGTATGTGCGGTGGTTGTAGAGTTACAGTTGGAGGAGAGACTAAGTTTGCCTGTGTAGACGGTCCTGACTTTGACGGCTTCCTTGTTGATTTTGATGAGTGTATGAAGAGACAGACCTTCTACAAGGAAGAGGAACATGCATGTAGAATGAGAAATGCAGCAAACTAATTAATTATAATAAAGAGATATAGGAGATTAATATTATGGCAAATATGAGTCCAACTAAGGTTCCTATGCCACAGCAGGATCCGGATATTAGAAATAAAAACTTTGAAGAGGTTGCTACAGGCTATACAGCTGAGATGGCTATGGAAGAAGCGTCAAGATGTATTAATTGTAAGAATAAGCCATGTATGACAGGTTGTCCTGTTAATGTACCAATTCCAGGCTTTATCGAGAAAGTGGCAGCAGGTGATTTTGAGGCTGCTTATGAAATTATCACAAGCGAGAATGCACTTCCTGCAATCTGTGGTAGAGTTTGTCCACAGGAGAATCAGTGTGAGGGTAAGTGTATTAGAGGAATCAAGGGAGAATCTGTATCTATAGGTCGTCTTGAGAGATTCGTTGCAGATTATCATATGCAAAACGGTAAGAAGCAGGAGCTTAATATTGAGAAGAATGGTAAGAAGGTAGCTGTAGTAGGTTCAGGTCCAGCTGGTATTACATGTGCAGGTGAACTTGCTAAGAAGGGCTATGATGTAACTATATTTGAAGCATTACATAAGGCTGGTGGAGTATTAAGCTATGGTATTCCTGAGTTTAGACTTCCTAAGTCACTTGTTGCTAAGGAGCTTGAAAATGTTACAGATATGGGTGTTAAGATTGAGACTAACGTAGTTATTGGTCGTTCACTTACTGTAGATGATTTGTTTGAGAGAGGCTTTGCTGCTGTATTCCTTGGAACAGGAGCAGGCCTTCCAAACTTCCTTAGAATTCCTGGAGAGAATTTACTTGGAGTATATTCAGCTAATGAGTTCCTTACAAGAGTAAACCTTATGAAGGGATACAAGAAGGATGCAGTTCCAACACCTGTCAAGGTTGGTAAGAAGGTTGCAGTAGTTGGTGCAGGTAACGTTGCTATGGATGCGGCAAGAACAGCTAAGAGACTTGGTGCTGAGGAAGTATATATCGTATATAGAAGAGGTGCTGAGGAGGTTCCAGCGAGAGCAGAAGAGGTTGAGCATGCTAAGGAAGAAGGCGTAATCTTTAAGCTTCTTAATAATCCGGTTGCTATCCATGGAGAAGATGGATGGGTTAAGGGGATTGAGGTTGTTGAGCAGCAGCTTGGCGAACCAGATGCTTCAGGTAGAAGAAGACCAGAGCCTATAGAGGGATCAAATTATATTATTGATGTAGAAACAGTTGTTATAGCTATCGGTCAGTCACCTAATCCACTTATTCGTCAGACTACTGAGGGTCTTGAGACTCAAAAGTGGGGTGGAATTATTGTAGAAGAGGAGACTAACGAGACTACACGTAAGAATGTTTACGCAGGTGGTGATGTTGTAACAGGTGCTGCTACAGTAATTCTTGCAATGGGAGCTGGTAAGAAGGCTGCTAAGGCAATTGATGAATCACTTAAAGAGATGTAAGAATAGGGGTTTCTAATATGGATAATTATATTGAGCAAATTGTTAAGAAAAATCCGGATGCTAAGCAAAGACTTTGGCTGGTGGGAGCAATTTTAGTTACTATGCTAGGTGTTGCAGCTATCTTGTGTTATGACATGAGTGTAGGATTGATGTTGGCTGCAGGTGGTGGATTTTTGATATATTTTGCTAAAAATGCTCAAAGTATGGAATATGAATATGTATTTGTTAACGCTGATTGTGATATAGCTAGAATTTCAAACAAACAAAATAGAAAAGAAGTATATTCACTTAAGGGCGGAGACGTACAAAAGGTGTTGCAGTATAATTCTCAACAGTTTGACAACGAGCGAGAAGCTAATGCTAATCTTATTATCAAGGATTTTACATCTGGTGATAAGACAAAGGAAAATGATTGGTATATGTTTATTACCAATGATAATGGTAAAACTGTCGCTGTAGGATTAGAACTGGATGCGAGAACAAAGACATATGTGGAAACCTATTACAAAAATAAAGGTAATATATCTGGCGTAAATTCATCTTATAAGAGATAAGTTGTGTTGGATTTTGATTACAGATAGAGTTACATATTGAGTGTATATTAAAAGCTGCTAGTTAGTTTTAACTAGCAGCTTTTTGTATTTACATTATTATTAATAATCTACTTGAATAAAACAAAGAAAAATATAAAGAATATAATATAGGTAATATTGTTAAAGGATATAATAAATGTGAGAATCATAGCAAAAATATATCTAATACGAATTTAGATTTTTTGATAATTAGATACAGAAATTATAAGAGATTTTTGATGTGATAAGTGGTTTTGTTGTATAGGAGAATGATATGAGAGACAAGATATTTCGCAATTTCACAATGCTGTTAACAGGGAGTATTATATATTTTAATTTTGAAATATTTGTAAGAGGATATTCTCATATTTCCATGTTTGTATTAGGGGGTATATGTTTCTTTTTAGTTGGCATGATTGGAAATTTTATTCTTGATAAGAAAATTATGTTTTCAATTAAATTAGTGTCATTAATGTTGATGTCTTCTTTGATTATAACTAGTTTAGAATTATTAACAGGCCTGTATGTGAATTTGTATCTAAATCTTGATGTATGGGATTATTCCCATCTAAAAGGTAACTATATGGGTCAGATATGTATATTATATTCTATGATTTGGGGGCTTATGGGATTGCCTTGTGTGTTTTTTTATGGGGTAATAGATAGGTGTGTATTAATGTCGAAGTATGAAAAAAATAGCCAAGCAGAAATGCTTGGCTAGTTATGTACATATTAACTATGGATCTAATGGCTCCATCTTAAGACCTTTGTACATCTTAGTATAAAGACTCTTCTCATCTGTATAAAGCATATGTCCTCTAGGGCCATCTTTTACGATATATGCATACTTGTTCTTCTGAACATTCATATAAAGAACTTCATCAACGTTAAGCTCCTTAGCCTTTGCCTTGGCAGTATAAACGTTAAGTGGCTCCATCTTGTATTTTTTTACAGCCTGCTCTACTGTCATTACAAATACCTCCCATCTGGTTT
>JAGALE010000050.1 GCA_017625335.1 Lachnospiraceae bacterium | reverse complement strand
ATGAAGATATAGATTACTTAAAGAAATATCAGGACAATCAAGCAATAGCATATAAAGTGTATTGTAAGGACAAATTTAAATTCCAGGTTTTAGTATCTGAGGCATATAAGGGTTCCTATTATTTTGAGGATTTAATAAGAGATAAACATTGGAGGGTTAAAGAATAGAATGTTAAATTCATTTATAGTTAAAAGAGACAAAAGAGACTTGAGATGGACTATGGGAATATTAGTGGTAGAGCTAGTATTTTACGGGATAATTATATTTCTAGACCTATTATACGTAGAGGATTTAGTAGGAAGTTTAATGATACATACATTTATGATATGTAGTATTATATATACAGTGTATAGATACTTTTCAGATTTATATAGTTATTTAGAGGTGGGGCAGGAATACTTAGTATGCAATAAATGGTTGCATGATAATATAATAATTGCTTTTCAAGATGTGCTTTATATAAAGATATATAGCGATATAGATGATGGTACTAAATCATATTATATTTATTATAAATATAATAATGATAAGAAAAGATTAAAATTTCAAATGCAAGAAAACTTTGAGAATTTAAACTTACTTATGAATACAGCTAGACATAATCATTGGGAGATAATATGGTAACATTAAAATATATTACAGGAATAATAGGTGTAATTATATCAATAATGGTTATACCAAGTTTAATAAGATATTTTAAATTAGAGAATATAGAAGAAACTGAAGGAGCTGTTATTGGTGCTTTAGGTATATGGATAGAAGTAGTGTCTTTGATAATGCAGTTAATATTCTGGCAACATAATTGGGCTTGGTTAATAATTATAGTATTTATATTATCAGTGATTGCTTCAATTCTTTTAATAATAGCTAAACTTTTAAATAATCATTACTTACACATATTAGATGATTATATAAAATATAGGAGTTATACTAGAAAAGAAAAAATTATATATTATAAATATATAACAGATGCAATTATACATAGAGGCAACTTAAAATTATACGAGAATAAGGGTAGTAAGCCAGTACTTAAAATAAACATAAAAAGTATAGAGAGTTATAAATATGAAAGCATAGTAAAACATTTAAATGAACATTATATAGAAATAATAAACAAGAGTTAGATTAAAGTGAGGGGGTATTAACATGTTATTATTGAATATATTACTTGGGGTATTAACAGTAGTGATTATAGTAATTGCTATATACATATGCAGTAAAAAGTAAGTTGGTAGTTAATTACTGCTGAAACTTTGAGTTTAGTTGTAACTAGGTAAATTACTTAGTTGTAGAGGAAAACAAAAGATGAGAAGAGCTGAGAAATGGATTATAGGCAAAGAAGTTATAAACTATATACAAGATGCAAAGGGATTAAAAACAAGAAAAGAATTAAATAATATACTAAATTTCGTGTATAATAAATTAAATTATACACTGTGTATAATTTCAGGTTTGGGATATACAGGAAAAACAACATTAATAAAGCAGAGTATTAGTAAAATACTTGCAGATGGTGTAGATATTGATACAATAGCATATATGAATATACCAGAACTAACATGGATGGATTATGCTACACTTGGGAATGAAGTCAATAACTTGGTAAATACAGGGTATAGGTATATATTTATAGATGAGGTGACCAACATAACAGAAGTCCATAAATCTAAGGCATACTTATATGATTTATTAGATATACTTGATAAATTGGCTATTAAGCATCCAGATGTAAAAATAGTATTATCTGGAAGTAACACAGTAGCATTTGAGATTTTAAAAACAGAATGGCAATTTAATCCATTATACATAGGAGAAACAGATTATAGCCATGTGTATATTGTGTATACTGATACAATAAAATTTACAGAAGCTCATGAAATACTGAATATAGAATTCGAACAATTCATGTTTAATAGTATAATAACTAGTGATATAGATAATCAAACATATTTAGATAAATCAATAGTTATAAATATAATACAATCTGTGCTAATTACTAATACTTTATATGCATTGTTATGTGAATCAGAATCATGTGAATATAGAATAGAGCATGATTTAAGAAATTACTATTTCACAAGCATAGGTTGGTTTAGCGAGTTCCATAGGTGTATATTAATGAAAACACTTGAGTCATTGATATTGTATACGTTATATGATATAGCTTATAATGGTGGGATATATCATATTGAGTGTACAAATAATAATATAGTAAAATTTATAAGAGCATTAACTAGTGAAAACAATAAAATAAATTATAGTATATGTGCTAAATTATATAAGGATAAGGCAGATGAGTATATACTAGTTAATGTAATTAAGAATAATATTAAATATTCAAAAATCATTGATAAAAATGGTGTAAAATTTATAATAAAGAAAACACCTGGAATTAATAGAATTGAGGTCATTAAAATAGAAAATTCTGACAGATGTGATTTATTTTATGATCTAAATGATTTGAAGGACATAGAAAGTAAGCTTAGGGATGAAAACAGCGATATGGATATTCAAGCAAATAAGATAATTTATAATGGAGAATCACTAAAAGTGTTGAGCCATTAAATTATATTAATATAACAGAATATTTATTGAATGAGATAAATTAGATAAAGGAAATAAACATGATATTTGGAGGATAAAAGCAAATGATGGATAAAGAATTACTTGGAAAATATTTAGATGACCAAAGAAAAATTGATGTAGCCAATAAATATATAGATGAGATAAAGTCAAAAATAGCAATAGTATTTATGATAATATCAATAGTATTTCTATTTTCAGCATGTGAAGTTATCAAGGAGTTTATGTGGCAAGATAGAAAGGACTTAGTAGTCAGTGGTTCATTTGCAATTATATTTGGGTTATTATTAACTGGAACATTAGGTGCATGGGTAATTGAAAAATTACCTTACTTGGATAAATTATATCGCAATAAACTTGGAGAGCTTATAACAGAAACAGATGTTACTAGAGGGTATAACTATAATACAAGAAAATATGATAATTATGTATTAACATGTAATTGGAAATTAAAGCATAAAGATGGTACAAGAGGAATAAATGTAGATAATTTAGAAGAAGTGTCAACGGATGATAGGTACTTTTTAAAAATAGATAAAAAATCCTATGAAATATCTGAGGATACATATAATACACTATATAATATTGAGAACAATAACCAGATAATTATACTGGATGCTAATAAATATAAAGGATTAGGCTGATACAGGAGAAACAAATATGAGAAATTATAAAAAATACACATTGATGATAATGATAGTAGCAATAGTATTTAGTCTAACAGGATGCTTAAGTGCTGAGGAAAAAGATACTATAATAAATACATTGGAAAATGAGAATATTATAGATAAAGATGATAAGTTAATATACAGTTGGGCAGATGATGCATCTCCAATTCCTGCATTTGATGACTACAATTATTACTATGAGAGTAAAGATGGTAATTACCTCATAGAAATTGAT
>JAGALE010000049.1 GCA_017625335.1 Lachnospiraceae bacterium | reverse complement strand
ATACATTTATATCATTATTAATTATACCTGTATCTCTCACACAATATATACTGAATTTATACTTTTGATTAGTGAATTTTTGTCCAAAGGATGCTTTACTACACCAATCCATTGCTTCATTTTCAGCTTCTTCGTCATTTGCTATATTAATTAGTATTTGTCCTATATTTTTAATATCATTTGAAAATATAGGTTGTCTTTTTACACCATGTTCAATGTATTCTATTCTAAACATTGTTTTACCCCCTAGACTTTAAATACTCTATTTTTGAAATATATAGCTGTAAATAATTATTTACAGTATACTCATTAAAATTATTAGCCTTCCTAAACTCATTCCTTACCCACTTAATATCAGGTAACTTACTAATATTAAGCGATTTTATATTATATACACTCTGTAAACATTGCATTTCTGTGTTATATAGATTATGAACTGTTGTATTTTCTACACCTAATGGTAATACACCCTCCATAAATGCCGAGCTACCAGAATCAAATATTGGCGCTATTTTAATTATTTGTAGTGTATCAGGATTTCTTAAGAATCCTATATTATTTTGATGTCTATCTCTATTAGTAATTAGATAATCCACAAGTGTTTGAATGTCTAATTGGTATCTTACCTCTGTTATATTAGCTCCATACTTATGTGCTAAATTAATTATAAGCTCATATATACCATCAGCTTGTGTATACCCATATTCTTCAAGTAAATCATATGCTGTAATGAGTTCCAACTGTTCATCTGTAAATGCTCTACATTTACATCCTACTATTTGTCCATACGTATTTCTTATATAATTGTATTTACAATAGTTTTCATACCCTTGTAATTCATATATTTTAGATGCTATTACTTCTCTTATATTAAGTATACTATCATTTATATTAGTACGTTTAGCTAACATTAAGTTTGGTGCAGTACCTTTAGTATAAGAGTAATACCAGTATTTTTCTAATTGACCTCCAAGTGTTGCATTTATACCGCTATATGTCTCACCACAATCAGAATTATGGGATATAACTTGCAGTTTATCTATACTAGATTTTCCGTATAGTTTAACTCTATTCCAATCAATGTTCTCATTTATTTCTTTTGTCCAATAGCAATCAGTTAACGATGCACTATTATTGTTCAGCATGAATTCTATCGTGTTTTTATTTCTAACATATTTTTGTATGTTATCTCTATTTATAGGTATTGCTCTGTCAGATAACCACTGCTCTAAATAAAATATACCTTCTTCATTAATTTTATATGCTTTAGGAGTCTCTTCCTCTATGTATCCCCCATTAATATAATGTGCTATTCTTTTTAAAGGTAATGGCATATGATTTTGAGCATTTGCAGATTTAGGTATATACCAAGCTGTTACATTATTTCCATCCATTTCAAAAATGGATACCACTATATCTTTGTGCATTAGCATAAATCTTTTCATACTCAATCTCCGAATAAACTGTCTATATCTATACTTTCAACCTTTTTGTGTGATGTGTCATCACACATCATCTCAAGCATAGATATAAGGTCATCTTTATTTTCTACAAGTTCTATACAATTTTCATATTGTTTCATATCAAATTTTTCCTTCATATTAATTCCCTCAACTTATTATTTACAATTATATCATAAAAAATTGAAAAAATCAATATAAAATTTATATTTAATACTGTGTTCTACTTGGCAATTGGCACGAATTCTAATTCATTATATGGTGTTTTTACTTTACGAACATGTGATTCTAATTCTCCTACCTTACTTATAAATTTCTTTTTGGTTGCGTATGAATCTACTATAAATATGTCTTTACACTGAATTATATCTCCATGTTGTGTCCAACCATATTGACACATTCTGTCGTAATCCAAATATATGTATTTACTATATCTACGTCCATCCCCAGATACTCTGTTGTGAACATTATCATCCACTAATATTTTACCCTCACCAAGATACACCCATTTATGTCCACGTATATCTTCATATATACCTTTGTTGCTAATAGCTGAATTAGATATATACTGTACTTTATTATAAGTGCTTTCCATGTGTATTTCTTTTACTTTATTGGGTATATCAGATAATCTTATTGTATTATAATTTACTTCAAAGCATCTATCTATTAATATTCCATCATTTTCTGCATTAAGTATGTCTATTGCTCTTAATATAGCTGAGTTAATCAAATTAATCTCTCTGAAACTAATTGTAACAGTTGAGTTTGAACTTATCTGTATTGCCGGAGACTTAAATGTATAGCCTCCGTTATCTATACCATAAGGTTTACTTACAACTATTTTAAGTCTAGCTACTCTTAACTCTATTCTCTTGTGTGGATAGTATTCCATTGATACTAGTCCATTACCGAACATATCCTCTCTTTTTACTCCCATTCTGGTCCAACCTCCCCATAATCCATGTAGTGTTTAAATACTCTATGGTGCCAATTAATATATTCTACTACACTATCTGGTAATTTACCAGCTATATGATAGTTATACTCTAATCCAAATGATGATAGTTTCTCAATATATATTATCCCTATCCTTTTACCAGATTTAGCTGTTTTTATTACATAGTATGTTACTCCATTACCTAATTTGTATTCAACTACTATCTGGTATACATAAGAACCTGTATCCACCTTCTTTATTATTCTACTGTAATCCACCCCGTCAATAACGAAGTGTGCTAATGTTCTAAATGTTGATTTCTCACCACTAGTCATTCTCTATTACCTCCGTATTAATTTACCCTTGGCTTATATGCAGATTCTAAATCAATTAAACAGCATCCTCTATGTTTAAACAATCTTGGCTCCTTTGGAACTAGTGCTAAATTTCCATTCCTTAGTGCACTTATTATATCCTGTATGTACCTATCATCTTTCATTAAAATCATTAATCCATTGTCCGTGTTTGCCCATTGGGCTACTAATGATTTTTGCTGTTGCATTTCACCAACTCTGGGCCTGCCTGCCATTATGTATCCCATATTTAGTGGTATTTCTTGATAATCATCCATATAAAATAAATCTTCTTCAGTTAATGTTCTTTTACTACCGAATTTGTTATGCCACTGCTCATTAGTTATTCCATTACCAATATATAGCATTGTATAATTTGAGTTATCTGTTAAAAATACATTATATGTATTCCTGATACTATCATTAT
>JAGALE010000048.1 GCA_017625335.1 Lachnospiraceae bacterium | reverse complement strand
TTCACAAACTCATGCATATAGTACTCTATATCATCCACATTATTGCTGGTAATATCAATATAATCAAGCATAGTATAGTGCTTGTAATTCACAGTATAGCTAGTGCTGTCTGTTCTGTAATTAGCCATGATATAGTCAAAAGATACTGAGTCTACAAATACATGCTCAGTAAAATCATTTGGCTCCATCTGCCAATAAAGGTCACTGTTGTCACTCTCCTCAAATATACCTGTAACCAAAAGCTTAAGGGTGTCACCATTTTCATCCTTCCAGTTTACAAAATTAAGTACCTCTCCCTCTATAAGACCGTACTCATCCATTACATTCTCCGGAATGATACAGGTAAGAAGTTTTGATGTGGCTGATGGATAGGCATACAACCCTCCACCCTTAAGTAATTCTGTATGTTCAACAATATCAGGCATATAGGTAATCTTTAGATAATTACCCTTGCTTCCATAGCTGCCCTGACAGCTTTCCTCATCAAAGTAAACTATGGTCTGCTTAGCCAGTACATCCACATCTGTAAGATATTCTGTCCATACCTTATGGTAATTTTCAACACCAGCTACCACATCTTCCACTCCATTTAGACCTTCCACATTGTAAGCGCCAGGTCTTCCTATAACAACAGGATATTCATTGTCCTCCTCTACAACCTGTCTAAAGCTACTGTCTAGAAGCATATTAAGAGAACCCTTCTTAAACATAGGCTGGCAGGAAAAAACTGCCACCAAAAATGCCATACCAAGAAGAAGACACAGGGTAAGCCATAGCTTATTTTTAATTTTCTTAATAATCATATGAAACATAAATCAAACCTCTTTACTCTCTTATTTATCTTCTTCCTCTTCTATGTAATCCACTGCAATTACATCTCCTGCCTTAAGACCACTGACGATACATACATCATCACTGTAGCCGGCTGTACCCTTACACTGAACATAGTGTTTAACCAGCTGACCGTCCACTATTTTCCACACAAAGGTATATGTAACTGTTCCTGTTCCTGACTTCACTCTATCCTCTCGATAAACATAGTTACCCGGAACAACCACAGAATCTTTGATAATTGTCTTAGGATAACGGGCTACATAGTCCTTCTCTAATCCATAAAACTTTTCGTCATCCATCTTAACAAAATATCTGGCCGCCTGGTCACCTGAATTATTGCTTATATAAACCTTATTATCAATATGAGTAAAATAAAAGCTACCGTTATTACCATTTACTCCAACAACCGTTCCCTTGTAGGAGCTGTCTCCATATTTGAACTCTATTGTCTGATTAATCTTAAGGGCGTCTTCACTTCTAAGCTCCACCAAACTACTTGATGGAACTTCTATGTTAAATAATCTGTCTCCAACCTTTATATTCTTGCCTAACTTAAGATTTAGATTGGTAACCTTCCCTGATCTTTTTGCATATATATTTACAGCTCCACTGCCATCGTTATTACAGCTAACCTTATTATACTGCTGCTCCATAACACTAAGCTGGTGAGCATAGTTAAGCTCCTCTAGCTGCTTATTAAGCTTAAGCACCTCTAATTGGCAGTTTAGCTCCTCATAGAGATATGGGCTTACCTTTTCCTCTTCAGCATCAGATGGTGTAGCATCTGTTGGAGTTTCCTCTACACCTGTTTGCTCTTGCTTTGCATCACCTGTTGGTGTTGTCACTACAATATTATCAGGTTCTGCATTACCACCTGATGACGTTGCATCTGTAGGTGTTGCCTGTACATTAGCTGCATCTGTAGGTGTTGATAGTCCTGCTTCACCTGATGAATTTGCTCCATTGGAACTATTTGTCCCATTATTCTCAGATTCATCTTCACCACTTGCATCAGCATTCTCAGCCTCTTCCTCCGCCTGTTTCCTTGCAATATATGCAGCTTCAATTTCATCCTCTTTTTCGCTTATGCTCTTATTTAAAGCTTCCATAGTTGCTACATGGGCTGCCTTGAAATTAATAATCCCGTTATACATTTCTGTAAGACTTGCACTGCCTTCATTAGTTCTTATAGTACAGATTAAATCTCCTACTTTAACCTCCTGTCCCTGAGTTACTGATATATTCTCTATCTGTCCTTCATATTCAGAATAAAATTTCTTCCTAGTGGTTTCCTTAATAGAATAAAAATCAGACTCTTCAGTTGCTTGATAATCACCATAAGAGACAGTATACTCCTCATAGCTTTCAGGAAGCACTGAATCTGATGTATAATACACCATTTCTCCCTCTGAAAGTCCTGAGATTACCTCTGTGTTAAATGTATCCGAAGCACCTAGCTCTACGTATCTAATTTCCTTTCCTTCCCCATTTTTCACATAGACAAAATCTCCCTGTTCATCCTCATATAAGGAATCATTACCTACCATTAGAGATTCCTTTGTCTCTGTTTTCTGAAGAAATACCGGCACATTGCTTCCAACCTCAGGCATAACACCCTCATCTTCAAACTTCATCCTTATAGGTGGAGTTAAGGCTCTGGCTTGAGCAGTCATAAGTTCTTCAGGAAGGTATTCGTAGATTTTAAGCATCTGCCTTTTTCCATCCTTCATAGTGTAATATACCGGATATATCTTCTCTAGCTTATTGCTCTTCTCATCTCCCGGAAGCTCTATATAGCAATCATCATAATCGGATATTATCACTATGTTATCACAGCCATTTACATTATCCGAATCTGCTAAATCCTTAATATATGTAACGTAACCACTGTGCGAAGCCACAAGGGTTCCGTCCCCTGCTATCTCCTGTTGCTTAGCAATTTCCTCATCAAGGGCACGCTGCTGATGATTATAAAACAGCTCATCATACTTATGGTTTTCCTCTAAAACAGCCAACTGTGTCTCAAATGTCTTCTCACCGTCTATATCACCATTCTCCTTGGCTCCCTTAAGCTTATATTCAAGCTCCTTCTTGTTTTGCTCATATACTTTACAGCTTATATCCCATGCATTGTAATTAAGAGACTTCTGACCATTAAGTGAGCTTATCTGCTCTGTAGCACCTTCAGTATCAGCCTCAACAATAACTGTA
>JAGALE010000047.1 GCA_017625335.1 Lachnospiraceae bacterium | reverse complement strand
CCAATCAAGAGCTGTTTCAGATTTAGTCATAATGGGTAGTACAGTTCTTAAATCTTCAAATACTACCCTGTCTTCTCCTCGTTCAGCCGCTTGTGTTAATACATCTACGAATGCTTGAGCTTCTGCATTAGCTCTAACCTGGTTTGTTATTTGCCTTAACTTTTTACCTAATGATAAGCTCTCTTCTGCTGTATTTACCAACATAGTCATAATTGTTATCTCCCAATCCTACTGTGTAATTTTAAGCCACTCAACGAACTGTTCCAAAATATTATTGTACAGCTCCATATCTGTTGCGTCCTGCAGACTTCTCATAGCTGAGAATCCTGTGTTATCTACACGCCTACCTTCAAGGTCATCAAGCTTTCTTAAGTAATCAAATCTGTCAGTACCAATTCCAATGAACTGAATAAATACATTCATATCTGATGACTTAATTACAATATCATCTGTATCTAATTTATCAGAATTATCTCCATCTGTAATGAACAGTATGAATGTAGGCTGTGAATTATCTACAAGGCTTTCTTCTCTCTTACTACCTAAGCCAAATAATCCTTTCTTCTTTGTATCACCAGAAATAATAGCCCTTAATACAGGTGCATAACATGTACCACCCATTCTATATCCAGATTTATTTACTACATTCTGAATGTAATTTTCATAATTAGATAGGTTCATATCATTCATCTTCTTGTAATCATTCTGGAATAAGTATACATCAATCTCGCCATTGTCATCAAATGTGAGTCCTAATGGTACTAATCTGTTAAGTGTGTTCTGAACAGTTCCATCTCTGTATAAACTTCCCATAGACCCACTGTAATCTAATACAACTACAACGCGTGCTCTTGTTGCACCAAGGTCCACGTCTGCTTTTTTACTAAGGTCTACTACACACTTACTTAAGCTTACTACATGTCCTTCAAGATTTTCCTTATCTTTTGATAAAGAAATCTTACTCATTACTGAGTTTGTTAATTCTTGTTCGTTTTTCTGTAAATTAATCATGTTTTTAATCTCCTTATAATTGTTATTTTATTATTAAATTGAATGTACATCTAACTTTCGCATGATTGTCCCTCCAATTTATTTTTGTCTTCAATCTGTATAGTAGGTGTCTTTCTACTCATGCCTTTTTGCATTGCAAACATTTTCTCTAATCTCTCTAAATCTTCTATAGATAGCTCACTATCTAAATCATGTTCTGCTCTAAATTTCTCATAGCATCTAGCTGATGAATCAGGAAATAAGCTGTTCATATTGAAAAATGCTCTTATAAAAGTGTCCAACTCGTTTTTCATATGTTCACTGTAGAACCTATAATAAAATAAGATTTCATTTAATTCAAAATCTGTACACTCAATTCCTATCATGCGCTTACGCTTATCAGTTTTCTCGTAATACTGACCATCACCTGTAACTTTATAAAAAATCTGTGCTAATAACTTTTTATCTAAGTCATCACTATATCTGAACCATCTCTTTAATAATTGTTCTTCAAATATTTCCTCTTCGTTAATCTCATACTTAGAAAGCAACTCATTATAAAGTCTAATGGCTGATTCTTTTTCTCCTCCGACTCCACGTTCTGCAAGTGCTTTAATCTTTTTCAATTTTTCTTGAATTTTATCTCTGTCCATACATTTTATACCTTATGCAATCAACCTTGTACCCAATGTACTCTAATAAAAAATATAATATAACCTTTGCAATATAATAAGATATCACAATATTTATTATCATATAAGTAATTCTCCTATGCATCTGCACTTAATTCCTTAATAATGCCACATACTTTATAATTACCCAAATCCCATCTCATTGTAGGAATGTTCTTTTCCTTACAAAGGACTAAAATATGCTGAATATCTGGGTTATCCTCTGAAATATCCTTGTTTATTAATACTTTCCAAGGTACTCTACGAAGAAGTACTCTTGTTGTCTCTCCAATACCAGGCTTAACCTTCTTATAATCCTCTACATTCATAAGAGTACATATGTCATTTACAATACTCATTCCATTCCATCCATCCTCTAATGAGTGTAACGTAGCATCTATAAACTCTAAATTTACAAACTCAGATGATACTAAATCAATAAACTCATTTGATTTATCAATGCTCTCGAACTTCCTAAAATATGTAGCTCCATGAAAATCTCCTGCCTCAGTATTTACATATTTGTTAAGTATCGTTCTACTTGTAAGCCCACTTACTGTACTATTAAGACAAGCACTTGGAAGTAAATAGTCTGCATGTGTTCCACAATAAGGTGTAATATTTGCAGGGTCTGCTAATACATATAAATTATCAGATAAGTACATCCATCTTCTGAT
>JAGALE010000046.1 GCA_017625335.1 Lachnospiraceae bacterium | reverse complement strand
TATACAGTTATATGTTATAAAGTAATTATTAATTTTTATTTATAAAAATAGGTGGTAGACATGAGCATAGGATTAATTAAAGAGACAATAGCTTTAAGAAAAGAATCACTGCAACAAGACAAGGAATACACAAATGAGTTATTGGTTGATGATATCATAGCTTATCTGGGCTATAATAAAAGACTTGATGCAGGAGTAAAAAGAAGGGTATCAGATAATATAGACTGGGAAATCAGTTATCCAGAAGATGATATTAAGATGATGGTTAAGGTATACAGTTACGGATATGTACCTGACCAGGATGAAATTGATGCTATAGCAAATATTGGTAGATATAACAAATATAAAATTTGCTTAATCACTGATGGTGAAAATATAATTATATTAAGACCATACAATAAGTTATATGGCAGTATTAAAATTAACTTGTTTAACGATAATGAGAAGACTAAAAGTATATTAGAAGCATTATCAAAAAATAGTAATGATTCATCTGTAATTGATTACTATTATTATAAAGAATTAATGACAGCTGAAGTTGTTGAAAAAACTATTGAAGATAATAAGGATAATATAGCGAAAGATGTGCTTGAAGAATTAGGATGTCCAGTAAATGATGAGTTTATGGGCACTGTAATTCAAGCTATATCTAAAGTATATGATAAGAACGTACAAAATGTAACATTAGAATTACAGAAGAAAATTTCAGATACAGAGTTAGAATTAACAGCTGCAAGGGATAGCATAGAGGTACTCACAGGAAAATTAGAGATTGTACAAGGAGAACTTCAAACTAGACAATCTGAAATTGAATCTAAACAAAATGAACTTGATTTAAAGCAGGAAGAGTTGGATAATAAAAATCAAGAATTAGAAACAAAACAATCAGAAATTGAGGAAAAGCAAAGAGAATTATCTGATTATGAGAATAGCATAAAAGAACTTAAAGAAAATAACTCTAAATTACAGTCAGATTTAGAATTAGAACAAGCTAATTCAGCTGAGCTAAAAGAAAAACTTGATTTAATAATAGCAGAAAATGATAAAGATGCAGATAAATCAGATGTGGATACACCTAATGATGAGATGATTGAGCTTGAATCTCAACTACAGGCAATTAAAACTGAGAAAGATGCTGTATTAGATGAAAAGAATAGCATTATAGCTGAGAGAGATGCCTTAAAAATTGAAGCAAATGAACTTAGAGAAGAAACAGTTAGACTCAATCAAGTAATAGATGGTTTAAGAGCAAGTAGTGCAAGTATTACACTTAGCAAAGAACCAATTAAGGTAGTGCAGCCTATACAAAATATAGCATTAGTTGATGATAATATTCAGAATATAGCTTCTGAAATTGTTAATAAGCTTAAAACAAATTCAGGCAATACATCTATTGAAATGGATGATGAATTAAGAAAACTTCAAGATTACATATATAACTTAGAATTAAGTTTAAATAATTCTAAGAGAATGATTGATGAGATTACTTCTGAAAAGGAAGCACTACTTCAGGAAAAAGCATCTTTACAGAGAGCATTAGACGAAAATACAGTTAAGTTAAATGATACAAATCGTAAGTATGAAGATGCACTTAAAGAAATAACAGAATTAAGGGATTCAAATAGTGACTTGACAGAGCAAAATAAAGACTTATCAAAATTCCTTGAGCAGTCAAGACAAAGAAATGAAGAGCTTTTGGCTAATGGTGGAGCAGTAAATGATACATCTGAAGGAACTGATGCTATTATGGCAAATTATAGAATTCAAATTGAAGATTTGTCAACTAAATTAGCAATCGCTAAAGAAGAATCAGAAACATATAAAGAACAATATGAAGCACTTAAACAGCAGATGGATGAGTTATCAAGTAATAAATTTAAACGAGTTGAAGAATTACTTGCATGTATAAGTGATAGTGACGAACTTAAGAGGACTTATGTAGGGGTAATTAATGAGGAATTATATCAGACAGATGATCTAAATAAATTTACAGGAATGTCCCTACAGAAATTGTACGAAATCAAGATGTTTGAGGCTTCAAACTATATATTCAATGGAGATATATTTAGTTTAAGTCCAAATGGACCTAGAAGAGATTTAATTATCAACAGTAAGCCTTATGATATTGATATAGCTGATGCTTCAGAGGATGAAGTACTTAATAAATTAAGGGTAATATTTAGTAAATTCTCAGATATACCATTCGGATGTAAGAAGATTGGTAATTTAGGAGTTACAGATGACACTATTGTAGAAGAAAGCATACTTGATGATGAGGAAGAACTAAACTACGGAGATAATGATTACTCTGACTACCCAAGTGATGAATATTCAGATGAAAATTATGATGACAATAATGATGGGTATAAATACTCACAGGAATCTGATTGCTATGATGAATCTGCATATAATCAAGAAGAGTATTATGATGGCCAAGAAGATTATCAAGGAGACAGTTTATTGTATGTATCACAATTCGGTAGCTTAGAGCAATTAACAAGTCGTCCAGATTTAAGAATAACAGCTGTTAGATATTTAGTTTCATCAAATAAAACATTTATAGTTGCCAGAGAATTTGAAGAAATAACACTAGAGAGAATGTTAGTTAAATCAATAGATGCATTGTTAGCAGTAGCAAATAGTGTAGGATACTTAGATATAAATAAGTATTTCAAAGAAATGGATTTAACTATGATACATAATGCTTTTGTTCTATCTGAAGAAGCTAGTCAAAATGCAATAAGAGTATTTGGTGGTAAATACTCTATAGAAGCTGTTGAATCAGTATATGATATAATTATAATACTTGAGTCTATAGTTAACAGCCTAAATCTTGAACTTGGAGATGTTTGGATTTACCTTGATGGAGAAACAGAATCAGATGATTTAATTGATAACTACGGAGCTTATGAAAATACAATAGCAGTATATGAAAACTCAGTATATGAAGAGTCAGATACATATACAAAAGGATATACAATAATTCCTGGGTATCTACCTGATTCTATTCCTATGACAAAGAACTCAATGATAGCACATCATGACATACTTAAAAGAGTAGTAGCAGTTAAGTCAGAGAAGATATCAATAGCAGTTAGATCAGATAGCGATTATATAAAAGTATTTAAAGCATTATTTGACAAGGCTAATGAATCTGGGGCAGATATTAACTTAGATAATATAGGATATATTATAAATGACACAAGAAAAATTGTGTACAACAATTCAGATGAAATAGAAGGTACATTTAAAGAATTTGAATCAGACGATTTAACATACTATGTTCCTGATATGGAAGTATATCAGTACATATACAGTTTAATCAAAGTACAAGCAGGATTATTCATGAATAAGAAGATAGCAGTTAAAGCAGAGATTGACTTGGATGCACTTGAGTTTTATAATACTAGCTTTGAATCATGTGAACCATCCTTAACATTAGCAATTAGTGAATTTGTTAATTTCATTATTGATAAAGACAAAAACTAAGTAAATAAGAGAAAATGGTAGGACTAAATATTTACGGTACGGTTATACTTGTACCGTAAATATTTAAACTTAAGGAGGGCTTAAATGTAGAGATGAATGTTCAAATGATTTGTGCATTGGGTGGCTTCGACAGAGTATTCATTGAAGGTACAACTAATACAATGCCATCTTCTGGAATAACAATAAATAATAATGATAATTTCTTAGAATGTTTAAATAATGACCCAATGATATATGAGCATAGTATAACAAGATTAAGAATAAACATAATTGGGGAGATGATTGAAACATCAGATATTGAAGAGGTTAGACAATATAAGAAAATACTAGAGCATAATGGTGTAAAAGCTATTCAGACAGGAATTGTGAGT
>JAGALE010000045.1 GCA_017625335.1 Lachnospiraceae bacterium | reverse complement strand
GTAAAATATATCAGATGATGTTATAATATCAATTGGAAATTTACGCATTTCTGCAAAATACTGTAGCATCTTATCTCCAGCTCTAGTTTGTAATGCCTTTGTATATGCAGTTAAATTTTTAGTATATTGTTCCATACTATTAAATTCTTGCAATATATCACTCATTAATATTATCCTCAGTTTCATCCATGTAGTCTCTAATTTGTTTAGAAGCTTCCTTTAATATTTTCAATGGAACTCTAGTAAATTTATTGAAAATTATTTCGTCACCAACTGTTAGTGCTTGAAAAGCTTCTTTGTAGCTACTTACATTTCCATCATTATCAACTTTAACCTTGTATCCTACGAACTCTGTGAGGTCGAACACCCAATTCTCATTAATTAATTTAATGAAATGATGCCCTTTAAACATTTGTTATCCTCACTTATCTAAATTAGTATGATTTATATACTTATCTATAACGCCCGCACCTAATATACTATCAGCTTTGAACTTTATAGAATATAATCCTTCCTCTAATGATTTCTTTCTTATAGAGAACTCTGATTGTGTTATCAATCCCTTTGCCATTAAATTAACATACGCTGTATACTCCATTTGAATTTCCATGACTGCTGTCACAAACATTCTCTCTATACCTATAAGTGGATGGTCGAATTCTACACTGTTTGTAGCCTCTATTACTTCTGTCTCATAATCTCTTATAAGTACTGTCTTTTTAAATGTTGTTGTAATTTTATTTGATACTTCACCTAAAGAAGCATCCATAATGCTATCCATACTTATTCTAGCTGCTGTATCTGACATAATTTTACTCCTATTTTTATATTTTATAAATATAACTTACATAATACTATGCTATATATGTAAGTTATAAATTTAATCTCATTTTAGTTATATCTCTGCTAACAACCTCTATAAGAGGTTTATCTTTTTCAAAGTTTTTGTATACCTTAATTTTATTTTCAAACACAAACTGTTTAATCAGTGGTATCATTCTCTCTAATGAATATTGCTCCCCCATACCAAATCCCATTAGTCCACTTGATTTTTTATATATGTATAATTGTACGTTACCATTAAGTGAAACTATAGATTTCAATGCCTCTTTTTGTATTGCATTAATAGACTGTAAGTCTGTAAAATCGAATATATAGTTAGTTGGGTAAATATCCAAGTCTTCAGGTAGTATCAATGTTTTTACTTGACTACCTAATATTGCTTTATCTATACTTTCAGACATTAACGATGATTGTTCTTTTATGTCATCATTCCCAACAGATGGCATAGCTATGTTATTTTCATCTGTATTAAATAACTTTATATTTATATTATTGTCCATATTACCATTACTCCAATCTTATATAGGTGTGCATTACTACACACCTATACATAATTGTTTTATTTAGCTTGACTTCTTGTCTTTACATCTCCCTCAGTGAAATCCACCTCTTTTGACATGGCTAATCTGACTTTTTTATCAAAAGCTTCTGCATCTAAATTTTTAACATAAATGCCAGTATAATGTAATATATTAGCATCAGTTAAAAATACTATTTGTAATCCATCTGGGTCATCGTCTTCACATATATACTGCATGAGATAATCTACAATAGCATCTATTTTCTTGAAATATATCTTACGTGTATCAAGACCACATATTCTTTTCTCAGCTAAAATACATGTGCCAAATATTGAAATCATATCATGTATACTTGAACCAAACATGTTATCTGCATCTGATATTAAAGTGAATGCTTTAACTTCCTCATCACCCTCAACTAAACTCATTTCGTCATCTTCTTCATCCTCAGAGTATTCTTTTTCTTCTTCCTCGTCAGCCTTAACTTCAGATGCAGAGAACCAACTAGCCTCAGCTGGTATTCCATTCTCTTTAATAAAGTCTGTTATATTTAATTCCAAGAATTCTGAGTCTGAGTATGTCTCACCATTAGGTCCTACATAAGCTTTAGCCTCATCGCCTCTGCCATAATTAAACTGTAGATTAATAAGACCACCAATAGCTGGGTGTATTATCTTATGCCAATTATCTGGATTTGATAAATAATCTGCTACTTTTTGTCGTCTGAACTCTACTACTCTATTGTCGAAATACTTAACTACTTCAGCAGGTTCTACATATGTAGATGTATCCTCTCTTCGGATAGGGATACTTCTAGCTTCATTAGTAAATTGTTCCAATAACAATGGATGTATTTCTGCCATTTTACCTTTAGCTACTCCCCAAGCAGGTCCTATACCAG
>JAGALE010000044.1 GCA_017625335.1 Lachnospiraceae bacterium | reverse complement strand
TTAAAACAATATTTTTATTTAATACTATCGGTGCTTGACCAAAAAATTCTATACTATAATCTGAAACTTTATCTAAGTAATCATCACACATTGCTGAATTAGCCTCATTATCAATTGCATATTTTGAAACTATTGTTTGCATATCCTCGACTGCTATGATACCTCTAACCCCACAAACTAGATAATTTCCTGCTTGAAATGATATTTTCTCACCTGTTATTTTATTAGCTAGTAAACCTGAGCGTTTTACTCTCATTAACCTGAAGCTTGTACCTGATTCCTTTTTATTCGGATCAATTATCTTGCCGTCATCATTTATTATTAATATAGGTAAATCTTTAATTGCTATGCCTTTACCCCTCAAAATGAAGTCTGTCTTACCTGTTTTTGGATTGATATTCCCTTTTTGAACTTCTGCATTGCTTATTAATTTCTGAATACCTAACTGTAATATTGACTCTCTACTTTGACACCTTCTAGCACCACTATTATCTTCAACCATATATCCTATGCAATTAGTACCCTTCATTATTCTAGCTACTATTTTTAGTTGCCCCATAGGATTTATTCCACTATCCTTCTTAGGCTTTACTGCTGAATTTGCCACTGCTTGAGAATTAGCATCTCCTCTAAATGTTTGTTTTTTCTCATCATAAACTGGTAGTTTCTGAAGGTTAACTCCCTTACCTCTTACTATTATACTACTTTTATCAGATGATGTATCTGATTGTATACGCATATTTTCAATGATACCCTTTGTTATCATAAATATTGCTCGCTCTTTATTTATTGGTAATTGACTTCCATCACTACCTACAAGATGATACCCTGTAAGTTTTTGCCCATCCATATATCTACCAACGACTCTATATGTAACTCCAACGTTTCCCATGTTGTCAACTCCTTAATTAATTAAATTTAAAATTGTTACTCACATTTTTATATAATGTATTAATTAAGGCATTAACAATTTATTCTAAATGTGTAAATATATGCTTAACTTATTGTCAATAGTAAAAGAGATAACTAGTCTAAGTTATCTCTCAACTAGTCACCTCTTTAGATTGTATAACAAAAAATTGTTTATTAAATATACTCACTAGATTAATAGCTCATACCAAATCTGTGTAAATGAAATATTTGTTGTCAGTAATGATATATCTAATTATTAACTAGTTATATCATAAATTTTCGTTTGTTTTCATTACAGGTTCTCTGCCTAACTTTAAAAGTTTAGGATTATCAGTATCCACAATACTAAGTTGACTTCCTTTACTCCATGTATTACATGATGGACATTTATAATAATGAGGGTTCTTCCTATCAAATGCCTTCTCATTATAAATATCTAAAAAAGCCCTTTTCATTTCTCTATTAGTACAGCTTTCAAAAGCTGTACTATTCCACACACTTGCCTCATGTACTGCATCGCACCATCCACACTTTATATGAGCATTTTTATTAATCATCTTATGTCTCCTTATCAATCTTTAAGTCAATATCTTATCCTTTCTTTATTCCCTTTTTATATTGGCTGCTTCTTTTTCTAATCTTTCCTCTTCTATAAGTTCATAATCTTTTGAAGGGTCATAATTATTAATATCTCCTTCTTTTCTAGTTTCTTTACTGAAAGGGTCTTTAATCTTTTTAAAACATGAAATATGTTTTAATCTAGCTGGTGTCTCTCTCTTTACTTTACTGCTAAGTAAAATTTCATCCCATATATGTTGTTTTAATGCTGCATCTTTAACATAAGGATTTAATGATGTACTTATACATACTATTGTAGGTAGCCCCTTTGTTCCTCGTTCTATCATCAATCTATGAAGTATTCTAGACTCAATATTACGACTCTCAAAGGATGTAAAGTAACATATTAAACAATCTGCGTTTATGTACTCACTCCAACTGTATCTTGGAAGGATTATTTTAGGTTTCTTTTTATAAATCACACCAGGAGATGCTTCTAAATCTACTGTTTCATCATTTTCTGCCTCAATGTTATAGTCCAACCTATTTACTGCATTTAATAATCTGTTCTCTGTATGTACCCATAGCTCTGCTATTTCTGTAAGGGATGTAAAAGGTACACAATTCCAGTTTAATTTATTCATTAGCATGATAGCTTCATTTGCAAAATTTGACTTACCAAATCCGTTAGGTGCCCCTATGATATATGATTGGATAGGCACTTGTCCACTTCTTATGGTTGCTAATATATTACTACAAACGGCTATGTATTCATCATAGTGTTCTATACTATAATACTTTTTTAAGCCATATCTTTGTACATTTTTCTTAATTGTATTAGTATCAAACTTAGCATTTATGTTTATTTTTCTAACAAGCCCCATTTCGACTGCTGCTATTCTATCAGCATCATCCAGAGTTAAAGGTCTTCCAGGTTTATTATATCCCTCTGGTTTTGTTTCTTTGTTATCCTCTCTATCTACTAGATGTTGAATAGAACTATTTGTTGTTTTACCTATCCCCATTTCACTGAGTGAATCTAGTATATTTTTGTTCATTTGTTTATCCTCTTTTGTATATTATTCCATTTCTAATGGATGCTTATTAATCTCAATTGATGTTATTATATTTTTAATTGCCTCATCTTTTAACGGGCTATTTTCACCCCTGTAAACAAATGCATATGATACTGCCTTCTGTCCGTATGCAAACATTCCTATTCTTACAACTGCTGGTTCAGCATCTATCATAGATTCTTTAGATAATATATCATATCCACAGAAGTTATCTGCTACAAACATTTTTGTCCACTGCATTTTCTCATCAGGAGGAAGTGTGTCTACCCATTCTTGAAGTCTTGCCTTTAAAATCTCAATATCATACATTGTATCATATGCAACAACCTTAATTGTTCCAGTAATCTCATCTGTATATTCAAGCTCTGTTGTAGTTCCATCCAATTTCATTACCCAATTTGCTGTAGGTGTAAATGAAACATTATCTGTAATATATACATCATTTAATGCTGGTGTCGAAAGCGCCTCTGGATACATTAATAATTCTGGAAATGTAATTGTATCTTTATATGAATTAAAACTTAATCTTCCAGTACCATCACCAATTGTACTAATTGCCTCAGGAGGAACATCCTCGCCTGTAACTCCTTTTAATTTAATCTCTAAATCCTCAACCTCTGTTATCAATCCTGCAATATCATCTTCATATGAATGAATTGCTGCTACTAGTGTTTCTTTAGATTCACTTAATAAAGGGTCTTGATCCTTATCCTCACATCCGGTTACACATGAAATAAGTGTAACTAATAATAACATACTTAGTAATCTTCTTTTCATTATTATTCTCCTTTAATTATTTAATTCAGCTGATTCTAACTCCTTTAATGCCTCCATAAAATAGTCAGCTGCTGTTTTAGCATCAATTGTTAAATCTCTAGAATCTTTTGCTCGTGTCCCCACTACATCTGTAAAGAATCTATATTCATCTGTATTTCTATATAATAACATTATGAATGTTTTAATTCTGTCATCTGTATTTCTATCAATACGACCGTGAATCTGCTCCATCTTTGCAATGTTTGTTTCTAAGCTGTAAAAAATACATACATCGCCACCATGTAAATTTAATGATTTTTTAATATTTGTAATAATTATATCATACTTACCAGAGTTAAATCCTTCCTGAGCATCAAACCTTTCTTCATCATTACATGCACCATTTAAAATAACAGGCTTTCTACCTATCTTTCTCATTTCTTCAGCTATTGCTTTTTGGGCATCTAAATGAAAACAATACACCATTACCTGCTCATCATTAAATTCATTCTCTATTAAGCTGCATAGTCGTTCAAGTTTTGGTACGTTTTCTCTATTAGTTGGAATGTTAATATCTTCAACTAAAGATGGACAGTTAAGTACTTCTGAGTATCTATATCCTTTTTGTATTGCTAGTATTTGTTCTGTTGATGGGTCTATCTCATAAACTTTATGTATATGAGGTTTATCCATACCTATATCTGCCTTGCATCTACCAAAATAAACTAATTTTAGTCTTTCTTTGAATACTGCTTGATTTTTGTAGCCTGACCTGTCAAATTTCCAATTTTGTACTGCCTTACCCTGCTTATCCCTTGTCCAATAAAAAGATTTTTTATGTGTACAAAAGTCCTGCTCAATTCTCCATTTTTTAGGCATTAAAGATGGATCCATCATATCAAATTGATAGTATATATCCATAATGTTAGTTTCAAATACAGTTGCATTCATAAAATGACATCTTTTAGCTAAATTACATAGATTCTGTGTATATCTAAAAGTCTTAGTATTATCATTTTTAATAACTGAGCTCTCATCCAGAAAGAATGTATCAAATACTCGATTTGTACCATCAGGCATCATATTCATTGCTATCCATTTAGATAATGCATCAGATTTTAATGTACTATGTTTAATAACTATGCCATCTACATTTGTCCAATCTGTTTTCTTAATCATTCTATTGATTTTAGCTGCTTCTCCTGGCATAGCCACTACTCTTAAACCCGTAAACCTCATTAGTTCATATGTTGTCTGAGCCAATGCAGATGTTTCAACAGCCATTATAAATCTTTTTAGGTCGCCTTGTTGTTTTAGGTAATTAATAAGTGCAGAAATTTCTGCCGTTTTACCTAACCCAACACCATCTGCTATAACGCTACGAGGTGACATATACATAAAAGCCGTACCAACTGTTTGATAGTCTCTTAATTCACCTATATATTGTACATAATCAATACTATCTCTTTTAATTATTTGTCTTATACTTAACCCTTCCTCTATACTCTGTACCACCAATTCCTTTGGAAAGTTAAATATCATATGTTTAAGATTGGGAATTACTGGTGTATTTCTAATCTGCATTATATATTCAGCCTGTGTTTCTTCCATATTTCCCAAGTACATCTCTTTATACATTACTGGTACTTTAACTGCCATTATGTATTATCTCCTTTGTTGTTATCTATATTTGTATTTACAATGTAAAAATTGTATTTACCATTAGTCTTACCAACAAATTCTTTAATTGGTAATACTAATATTATGTGGTCTTCCATTCTTTCTAGTACTATCATTGTATCATTTTCATTTGCATAATTAAAACCAAAGTGAATCAATCTAAATAGTTTTCCCTTATTATCCTCAACTAAATAGTTTTCCTTGAATTCCCTAAGGTTATTTGCTATGATTACTTTTTCTTTATCTGCCTCACTCTTGTACATCCAGTGCAACTCTTTATTTACATGAATTATTCTACCATACTTAGATTCTAAAATTGCTCCTCTTGTACCATAGAATTCATCATCTGCCATTACTTCCACTTTCTGAATATCATCATTTTCTGTTTTCACTACTTTTGTTACGGTTCCTCTCATTATTCGTTTAATATTATAATCTTTTGTACCTAGCTTTTCAAAACCTTCTACATAGTCTCCTACTTTAATCATTTGTATACCTCTCATAATTTCAAAAACAAATTTTTTAATAAACTACACTATTATATATTTTATAGTATAAAATGAGGCAGATTGTTAATTACTAACCTCTGCCTCATTAATCTTATTTTATATTGCTATTTTTACTATATGCATTAGTATAAGAATTTATCTGCTCCAATTCTTTCCTTAACACT
>JAGALE010000488.1 GCA_017625335.1 Lachnospiraceae bacterium | reverse complement strand
ATGTGGAGGAGCTCGTCCGCTATCTTGCCAAGTCTCTGGTTCAGGAGCCTGACCAGGTAGATGTCAAGACTGTGGAGAGCGATAAGACGGTGGTTCTGGAGCTTCGGGTAGCCCCCGACGACATGGGCCGCGTAATCGGCAAGCAGGGCCGTATTGCCAAGTCTATTCGTACTGTTGTTAAGGCAGCAGCGTCAAAGGGTGACAAAAAGGTAATTGTAGACATTAAATAATTCTAGAATTCCCCGGTTTTATAATCGGGGAATTGTTATTTTTACAAGGAGTATTGAATGGAAGATTTTTTCAGAATTGGAGTGATTACATCCACTCATGGTTTAAAGGGAGAGGTAAAAGTATTTCCTACCACAGATGATGTAAATAGATTTAAAAAGCTTAAGAAGTGTATTCTTAGAACCCCTAAGGGTGATATGGAAGTGGAAAAGAAGAGCTGTAAGTTCTTTAAGAATATGGTAATTCTGTCCTTTAAGGAGTTTCAGGATATTAATGAAATAGAGAAGTATAAGAATTGTGAATTGTATGTAAGACGAGAGGATGCGATGCCTCTTGATGAGGATGAATTTTACATTGCTGATGTAATTGGTATGGATGTTTATGAGGAGAACAAAAAGCTTGGAGAGCTTGAGGATGTTCTTCAAACAGGAGCTAATGATGTGTTTGTAGTTAGGTTAACAGACGGTAAGGAGCTGTTACTTCCTGTAATTAAGCAATGTGTATTAGATATAGATTATGAATCAAGAAAAGTTATGGTTAAGCTTATGAAGGGCATGCTTGATTAGAGGTTTATCCATCTTAAGTGGGAAATAATATTACGTTATATAAGAAATTGTTGATAGATAAATTGCAAGAGGGAGGTGCCGGCTGATGAGATTTCATGTTATGACCTTATTTCCAGAGATGATAATAAATGGACTTAGTGAGAGTATTACCGGAAGAGCTATGGAAAAGGGCTTGTTTTCGGTAAATGCTGTTAATATGCGTGATTTTGCTAACAACAAATACAACCATGTGGATGATTATACATATGGTGGTGGTGCAGGTATGCTTATTCAGCCCGGCCCTGTATATGATACATATCAGCATATTAAAGATAAGCTAGCTAGGGAGCATAATGTTGATATGGACAAAAAATTACGAGTATTATATATGACTCCTACAGGTACACCATTTAATCAGTCTATGGCGGAGGAGTTTTCCAAGGAGGAAGACTTGATTATTTTGTGTGGACATTATGAGGGAATAGATGAGAGAGTTATAGAGGAAATAGTAACCGATAATGTATCCATAGGAGATTTTGTGCTTACAGGAGGTGAGCTTCCTGCTATGATGATTATTGATGCAGTGTCTCGTCTTATTCCTGGCGTTTTAGGATGCGATGAAAGCGCTGTATATGAATCCTTTTACGACGGATTGCTTGAATATCCACAGTACACAAGACCACCTGTTTTTATGGGGAAGGAGGTTCCAGAGGTGCTGACTAGTGGTCATCATCAAAATATTGAGTATTGGCGTTTGGAACAATCCTTAAAGAGAACTAAAGAACGAAGACCTGATTTATATGAAGCATATGTGGAAAAGAATAAGCAAACCTTAGAAAAATTAATAAAAAAAGGAAAAATCCACATATAAGTATAAACTTGTCTAATATTGCAAAATGTTGTATAATATCTTCATAAAAATCTTGTAGCAGCCTATTAGATATGTGATGGGCGAACAGGGAATATAAAGGAGAATTGCATGAAGAAAATTAAGACTAGTAATGTTAAGAAGAGAATATGTATTATACTTACAGGTGCTATGATGGCATGTGCCCTTATGGCATGTGGAAAGGATAAAGGTGAAGATGTTGTTGCAGATGAGGGTAATGTGGTACAGGAGGATTTGGTAGAGTTTATTAATGAGGAGCTCCCTGCCATTGCTGCTGACAAGAACAACGCATTATCTATCTATAATTCATATTTTACCGGTATAGATATAGATAATGATGCATTGGTAGCTGATCTCAAGAATAACGCATTGCCAAGTATGGAGACATATATAAGCAATCTTTCAGCTATTCAGGTTGACACACCTGAGGTAGAGGAGATTAAACAGCTTTATCTAGTAGGAATTCAGAAGCAGTATGAGGCTATGAAGATGGTTGTTAATGCTGTTGAGAATCAGATGCCGGATTATCTTGTACAGGCAGAAGCACTTATTGTTGAGGCAGAAATTTACATGACTGACTACGAGGCTAAGGTTGTCGAGGTAGCGGGCAATAATCAGATTACAATTAATAGTGAGACAATTTCTTCAGGAGCTGCGGATGAAAATGCTGTAGAAGGTACAGTTACAGAAGAGACTACTACAGAGTAAGTACAGCGAATTTGGCGACAACGGTTTTTGTTGTCGCCTTTTATATTAATGTAATTGAGTAGGAGAAGTGTTATGGATAAGATGATTGTTGATGGATATGAGTTTTCCAATGGGCGAGATGCGAAGCTTGCGGTAAAGGAAAAAAGTGTAGTTGAAAAAATCAAAGCAGGTATAGATATAAATGACACCACAAATGTTTATGAAACCTATAATAAGCTGGTGTCTAAGAATTATTTTGTAACTCCTGTTGGACTTACATTTTTAACGGAGATGAGAGATTATCTTATGCAGTTTTATTCTGCGGATGAGTTAAAGTATATAAATGTTCCGTCCAGAACGGTTCAGAATGAAGCTGAGAATCTTGTACTTCATAGTAACAATCAGATACATAAGCTTGAATCAGAGAACGCTAGATTAAATAAGGTGGTAAAAAGACTTACAATAGCGGTTGTTGCCATGATTATATTGATAATTGGTATGTTTTTCATAGTTATTACTAACGAGAACCTGGGATATTTTAACGCTGAAGAAAAAATATTGAATAAATATTCTGCTTGGCAGGAGAGACTTGAAGGTTGGGAGCAGGAGCTTATTGAAAGAGAAGAACAGTTGAACAGATAATTCTATGGTATGATAAAAAACTGATTGTGTGGTTTGTATTTTAGGCATAATAATTTTATATTGATATTAAAGATTGGAATTAAAAATATAATCAAATAATATAGATTTCACAGATTTAACATAATGTTTGGTTATAATGCCCTTAGTTATGTTTTTTCGTATCGGAGGTTAAAATATGGAGAATTACAAAATACTTGTTGTTGATGATGAGAGTAGAATGAGAAAGCTTGTTAAGGACTTTCTTGTTAAAAGTGGATATATGGTATTAGAGGCGGAAAACGGAGAGGAAGCAGTTGACATATTTATGTCTGATAAGGATATTTCGCTAATTATTATGGATGTTATGATGCCTAAGCTAGATGGTTATGAGGCTGCTTCTGAGATTAGAAAGATTTCTGATATCCCTATTATAATGCTGACTGCAAAAAGTGATGAGAGAGATGAACTTAAAGGCTTTGAGATAGGGGTTGATGAGTATATTACAAAGCCATTCAGTCCTAAAATACTAGTGGCACGAGTTGGCGCTGTTCTTAAGAGAAGTAGTGTGGTTGAGGATGGCCAAAGACTTAATGTGGGTGGAATAGATATGGATATATCAGCCCATCAGGTTAGTGTGGATGGTAATCTGATAGAATTAAGCTACAAGGAATTTGAGCTGCTTAATTATTTTATGATT